>JAIOPQ010000091.1 GCA_021413825.1 Spirochaetia bacterium
CATCTCTTCATCAGATGGTCTGCGCCAGTCATGTAGATTGGTGTTCAGTGGAATCAGATTGATTTTGCTATCAACTGAACGTGTTATGTCGATCAGCTTTCGCAAATTTTCACGCCCCATGTTCTTATCAGGAATCATCACATACTCAAACGTTATGCGACGTTTCATAACGCGCGAATAGTGCCGAACGGACTGTAGCAATTCATCGAGTGAATATTTTTCAGTAATGTCCATGATCTCAAGTCTTCCGTCCGGATCCGAATGGTTTAGCGAGATTGCAAGGTTGTAGGGTTGCCGCTCTTCCGTGAATCGATCAATTCCTGGAACCACACCTGCAGTTGAAATGGTAATGTGCCTGGCTCCAAGGCCAAGACCCTCCTGGTCATGCAGCAGCTGTGCTGCTTTGATGACTTGATCGTAATTATAGAAGGGCTCACCCATGCCCATGAAAACTACGTTTGTGAGTCTATCGTTTGAATCCGGTTTAACGGAACCATTTCTGTGACGGAGAAGTCCATACACCTGATCTACAATCTGTCAGGCCTTTAGATTGCCCCTGAACTTCAGCGTGCCCGTGGCACAAAAGGAGCAATTGAGTGAACAGCCAACCTGCGAAGAAATGCACGCGGTGCGACGATCGTGCGATACAATCCATACTGCCTCGACTTTCTTTTGTGCCTCATCGCGTTTGTCAGTGCCAGCGAGAAACACAGCCTTCTCAGTCCCTTCTACTTCCTGGTGTGCTGCAAGGATTGGCATTTCCGGAAATGCACCCATCTCCTGGAGTTTCTCCCGCAGGGTTTTTGGAAACTCACTGAAATCCTGGAGCGTTGCTGCCGTGAATTTATTGATTCGCAGAAATGCCTGGCGGGCTCGGTACTTCTTTTCTCCAATGCCTTCGAAGAAGGCCTCAAGTTCGCCTCTGGTCTGCCCTTTTATGATACTGTTTTCCATGCCGCTGTGCCTGGTTCATAAACGACAAGGGACACCTCAGAGCACAGAGAAAAAAATCGAACTAAATGAGCACAGGAATGGAAGGCGCCCCGGAGGAATTCACCAGGAAAGAAGCGCTTCCAATAACCTGTTTCAAACCGGCTCTCAGGCGCTGGCCCTGGAGGTCAGTAATTCCTGCACCTTGAGTGCAATGGAGTTCTGTGGCTCAAGAGTTAGTACACGCGAACAGAGTTCGAGCGCACGCTGAGAATTCCCGAGTTTGGCATGGACCTCTGCCAGGTTTGTGATGTTGCGCACAAGGTCAGGGTCGCGCAGGTATACACGTTCGCCCAGATCCGCAGATCGTTTCAACGCGCCAGTTTTCTTCATACAGTAAGAGGCGATGTAGGCAAACTCCGGATCGATATGGCCGGCATCTGCAACGCGTTCTGCCAGGGAGCCTGCCTTTTCATAATCTTTCTTATCAAGGTAGTATTTTACTAGCCTGCGCGCGATTTCTGAACTGTTGGGATGCTCATTGAGCGCTTCTTCCAGCAATTTTACCGAGCCTTCCAGGTTGCCCGACTTTGCAAGGTCTCGCGCTTTTGTAAGGGCCAGCTGCTCGCCCTGGCCATTGGCACCAACGAGCGATTCACCGTATCCAATTCGAATGAGCGACAGATCATCTGTGATCTCTCCCATTTCAAGAATGCTATCATAGATTTGTGTCAACAGTCCGCGCCCGGCTTCCACGTGCTTGAGGAACATTGCATCATCGTCATTTAACGTCCGCTGCCCGCGGTCATCTACGCTAAGCAAGATGTCGTCTCGCCCGTCCGACCCTACGATCAGTACGTCGCCAGGTAGCAATTGGTAGGTCCTAATGAACAACTTACCTTCCACGCCACCAATTCCAAGTTTCCGATACATCATGTCGCGGTCCAGGAATGTAGCCTGATTTTTTCTGAATATTACGGTAGGTGGATGTTCTGCGTTCAGATAGTACATTACACCGCTCTCATCATCAATCAGTCCAATCACCACGGATACCAGCATGCTTCCATCGAAGCTCTCGAACATTTTCTGAAACTCAATGAAAGCGTTCTTCAGCCAGCGCTCAGGATAAACGTTCTGGCTTGCAGAAGAAAGTTTAGTTCTTTCTATAATCATCCGCGAAACCGCACCCAGGACAAGAGCTCCTCCCGCTCCCTGGATAGATTTGCCCATTGCATCACCGTTGATGAATAGAGTGTATTTTCTATTTCTTAGAATGAGA
Source organism: Spirochaetia bacterium (assembly GCA_021413825.1). Classification (GTDB taxonomy): domain Bacteria; phylum Spirochaetota; class Leptospiria; order Leptospirales; family Leptonemataceae; genus JAEUSB01. Next base: position 2,210 of record JAIOPQ010000091.1, read on the forward strand.
GTATCCGCCATGCAGATATCTCCGCCCAGTTCATCGCGACGATTCTTGAAATCGAAAGACTTCTTCTGTTTAACCAGGAACTCCACATTGGTAAAATCACTTTGCACACGATTTACGCCAAGGGGTTTGATCAAGAGCGAGGTGAGGAAATAATCACCATCTTGCTGGCGTTTCAGTCCGCTGACTTCTTCCAGAGTTTTTTGCAGTTCTGCAGTTCGATCGTCTACCTTTCGTTCCAGATTCTGATTGAGTTCTACAAGGGAACCGTAGCTTGCCTGAAGTTCTGTTACAAGTGAGTTAACAATTTGCGATAGTTGCCCCAGTTCATCCCCGCGGATTTCTTGTATCTTATGAGTGTCGAGCTCATCAAATCTGTGTTCCGCCACAACGTTGCCGAGATTCAAGACAGCCTCTGTTGTTGTGCGCAGTGGCACTGTGAAGAATTTGTGCATTAAGAATGCGGCGAGAAAAACCCCAACTAGCACCGTGACACTGATCATTGAAATCAATACCCAGCTAATTTTTCCTGCGACAGCACCTGCTTCTGAGAGAGGTTTCACGGCCACAATTTTCCAGTAAGACTGCGGCACGTGGAATAGGAATACGATTGCACTTTCTTTTGCAATGTAGTCGCGCTTGATTTCAAATTTCTTATATAGATTACTCTGTTTTGTTTGCTCATCCAGTGGATCCGCAATCACAGCCGCAATAAACTCTGCTTCTTCCTTATCTATTTGATCCGAGTCATTGTCGATCGATGCAATCAAGTCCGGCTTGTAGCCTGGCATTGCCCGGGCTCGATCAAGGATATCCTTGTTCATTGCGTTTACTGCTTCAGAGATTGGCTTAAACAATGGTTCTTTATCAGCAAACTGGGACACAGTCATGAACTCTTTAGTTTCTTTGCCCTTATCATCTTTGCCGATTATCTGAACATCTTCCACTTTTGGGAAAGTCAGGAATTTATTATTTCGATCGAGCAGGAACAGGTAGCCACCCGTACTCTTGCGCATGGACTCCAGGAAGGCTTGTAATCCTTCCAGTTTTAGATCAATTGTTGCAACACCCGTAAATTTATCGGCCTTGTCACGCATTGCGACAGTGCACGTGACCATTGGCTGGTAGGAAACCGGGTCCATATACGATTTGCTCCAGAAACAGTTGCCCGGCCTGGAATATCGCACAACGGGATACCATTCGTCATTGTGATACCCGCGCTCTATGGTGTTGTAATCGTTAAAGTATTGCAGTTCTCCTTTATCGTCACGGCCCCAGAAAAAGCTGTGACGCGCTACACCCGGAACGAATGCGGAAGGCTCAGGCCAGATCCCTCCACCGGCGACGCTCTGGTCTCCGCGAAAGTTAACCATATTTGGTACAACGCTCTTAAACAGCCGCGCATCTTTCGGCAGAGTCTCTCCAATGCTCGCTTCACTTCGACATAGAGCCTCGATTTGCCGGGAACGCTCGCCAATTTTGGTAATAACGTTATTTCCGATCTGTTCGATGAGTCTTGACGACTCTTCAAGCACCAAATCTCGACCTTTAGTATTCATTACGATGAAAATTCCGCCGAGATCCCAGAGAGGCACCAGCGTTAGCCCCAATAGACCGAGCACGCTTAAGCTTTTGTACCATTTAATTTTCTGGATTCCAGTACTGAGCATGCGTCTTCCTCCGGATTATGTCCCGCTTCAGCTGCGAAACCTTCTCAGCGTAGAGCCTGCCGGGAATCATTGCAAGGTATTTTTGTCGCGGGTTATCCAAATGGAAAGAGTTGGACTTTTTTTTGATTGAACATTGTCTGTGTGGATGCGTCTGATCCGACCGGAGGGTCCCAATTTGAAAAAACTAACGTTGTTTGTTAGCTTCATGATCGCAGGAATGCTCGCAGCTGACCCGGCGATGCAACCCGCAGCCCTGACCTATAAGAAGTTTAGTGGTGCCGGTTTTACAATCGATGCGCCCACTACATGGGCACAGAATTCCAGTCCATCCGTGGCCCTTGAACTAGCTTCGCCCGATGAGGTTGCAAACTACAGGGTGATTGTTCAGGATCGCGCAGGCAAGTCTTCTGACGAGATTCTCATCGCAATGGAGGAACAACTGAGCTATGAGAACATGCTCGATCCTCCACAGCGAAAGCTTAAGCCTTCCATGCTCAAGCCAATGGCCGCCGAAGATTGCACGGTAGGTGCGTACTCAGTGGAGAAAAACGGAATCTCGCTAAATCAACGGATCTGGGTTCTTGTAAAAGGAACTAAAGCGTTTGTTCTGGTTGAGACTACCCCCGATGACAACCTGGGCGACTACATCGATGCGTTTGATCATATCTCAAAATCAATTCGTTTGAAATAGGGATTGGTCCAAATCCGCCTGGTTCCAAATGACACTGCTCCCCGTACAGAGCGCGGAGCAGTGTATTGTTTGTAGAAAAATCCATTTTGACAGTTAGGCTGCCCCGCACCCTTTACGCTATGGCTAAGAAGAAAAAAGCGTCGGTCTCAAAGAAAATTGTAAAAAAGAATAACAGCTCAAAAACTCGACCACCTGTACGCACTAAACCGCTCCTGGATTCCCGCATTTCATTTATCACAATCGGTGTTAAGGACTTCAAAACTTCGCTGTCTTTCTACAAAGACACAATCGGATTCAAACTCTATAAGTTGCAGGGCGATATTGCAATGTTTGATATGGGTGGAACCGTCCTGGCCATCTATCCGCTCAAACTGCTCGCGGAAGATGCTGCATTAAGGATTGGGACCGGATTTGGGGGGATTGCATTAGCGTATAACGTTAAGTTGTCCAAAGATGTGGACCGTGTCCTTGGATCCCTTCAAGCAAAGAACGCGAAAATTCTCAAACCTGCAGAAGATACTTTCTGGGGCGGTCGTTCCGGATACTTCGCAGATCCAGACGGGTATCCATGGGAAGTTGCCTGGAACCCATTCATCAAGATGGATAGCAAAGGTAAACTGGTCCTGGGAAAGGGCTGAAATTGCAGCAAAATGGTCAATGCATCCCCCTTCATGGGATGCACAGCCAACGATGATTTCCTTTACGCCCGTTGCGCAGGAATCATCTTCGCCTCATGTATCCAAAAATTAGAATTACACTTCCTTCCGGCCCAATTGAATGCGAGCTCTACGATGATATTGCTCCCAAGCATGCTGAACGTATCCTGAAGCTTGCATCAGAGGGATTTTACGATGGCATCCTGTTTCATCGCATTGTCCCAGACTTCGTAGCGCAGGCTGGAGATCCTAAAACTAAAAATGGTCTCGATCAACCTGGCGTTGGTTCTGGTGGCTCCAAACTTCCAGATCTACCACTTGAAGTAACCCCAACTCAGGTGAACACCAGAGGTGCTCTGGCTATGGCACGCACTCAAAATCCAAATTCAGCTAACAGTCAGTTCTATATTGTTCTGAAAAATGCTCCTCATCTCAACATGCAGTACACAGTCTTTGGTCGTGTATTGGGCGATGGGATGAATCTGGTCGATGACTTAAAAGTTGGGGACGCGATTGTCAAATTAGAGGAAATCAAAGCCTGATCCGGAGGACACTCATGGAAAATAGAATACAACAATATTTTAAACGACCTGTGAGTGTCCTGGGTTTTCAAAGAGCGGCCTGGCAATGGATGCTGGGTTCGCTTGGCAGCCTGATATGTATCGGAGCCGCCAGTTATATTCTGATAAGTGCACAGCGATGGTTAAGTCTTGGCAGTATTCCTGCAATTGTACTGCAGACATTTGCCGGTCTTATGGCTCTGATCCTTGTGGGGCTGTTCCTGGTTTTGCTCCGGGCCATATTTACCACGTGGAACCAATTTCTGATCTTTACTCTTATCATTTCCGCGATTTCCTTTATCGCGAATGCCTACGTCCTTGATCACATAATTTTTCCGCCATTCACGAATCGTACTATTGTCGCTCTCTGGATCTCGTTTGGAGTCCTCGGTGCTTCCTTTTTCCGAAACCGGCTTCCCGAGATCGCCCGTCTTGCCTTCCAACCCGTCTTGATCCTGGGAGCTTTCCTTTGTATTTCGTATATCCTGGTACTGAGTCCCCTGATGCTATTCAGCTGGTTCTTTGTCTGGCTCGGCGGGCTTGGATTTCTTCCCTATAGCCCGTTATTCGCTCTGATTTGTTTTGTTGGCTCAGCACGCTTTGTGCATCTTTCGTTGAATCAGAGTTTTCGCAAGGTCTCCCTGGGATTGATGGCAGGATCTGTTTTCGCAATTCTGGGCTATACAACGTTCTATTTTGTGGCCTGGCATACGGCCGAGACGGCTCTAAAGAAGCCAGTCCTTGCCTCAGGGCACAATAACTTGAATGAAGATTTGCCAGAGTGGCTTAACAAGGCCGCAAGATTTCCGGTGAATCATGTTTCAGAAATGCTTCTGCAACCTGACCGCAATTCAGAAATGAGTTTGTTCGCGGGGCAGAGCTTGTTCGATCCCATGGCATATCTGGCCTCTGGCGGAATCTTTCGTTTTTTCCGCGGCCGCGAGGACACACTAATAACTGAAGAAGAATCTGGAAGGTTCTTGCATCTGCTCTTTGGCAAATCGCATGCCCACATGGAACGGCTCTGGGAAGGCAGATCGCTGATAACCACAGATATGGATTCGAACGTCCAGATTCATCCTGAACTTCGCGTAGCCTACACGGAAACTACGTTTTCAATCTACAATGAGAATCCGCCAAGTTCTCCGCTGCGCATGCGCGGTATTCGCTCAATGCCAGAAGAAGCAATTTACACCATCACAGTTCCACCGGGAAGTATCTGCACAAAGTTATCGCTATGGGTTGCAGGAGAAGAAAGACCTGCCCGCCTAACGTTTCGCTCGAAGGCAAATGCAGCATACCAGAGCATTGTTCGGGCGCAGCGTGACCCATCCTATGTTGAATGGTTGGATGGAAATCGATTGCGTTTGCGCGTGTTTCCCGTGGACCCAGGACAGTATAGGACCGTAAGAATCGGAATTGTTTCTCCGCTAAAAGCAACCGGCCAGACTCTAACCTACGAACGAATCAGTGTGGATGGACCCGTGCTTGATTTTAGTGATCAGAAGGTTAACGTGGATGTGTTCACACATGCAGCTGTGGAACTAAAATCTTCCGGTATACGTTTCAAAGAAAAGATTGTTCCTGACGGTCAGGTGCGTCAATGGACTGGCAATGCTGGCTCTGACGGTTGGTCCTTTTCGCTTCCCGCACCTTCACCTGATGGAAGTGTATCTGCCGGGAAACGCAATTACCGTGTTGGACCGGCTCGATTCAAATCGATTCAATTTGTTCCAGACAGGCTAATTGTGGTATTAAATACTTCCATGTCTCGCGCTGAGTGGAAGAAAGTAATCAAGTCCATCTACGATACTCGAATTCCAATCACTCTCCTGACCAATGAATGGTTTCAGACAAGCGATCCAATCAAGGCTCTTGCATACCTGGACCAGTGCGAAATTCCAGTGTTCAATCTTTTCCCGCTCTACTTTGCCCAGAACCGTGGCCTCAAGCAACCGTTCTGGATTGTTTCCAGTGAATCCAGCTCCATTCCCCTGGGTGAACTTCGGGACTCAAAGCGATTTACTCTCACCCAGGAGGCAGCAGCACGGCGCGCAGACCCGGAAAAGATCGCAGTTCTAAATGGAAAACCTTCTGAATACGTGGCCAGCCTCATTGACCTGGGCCAGGTAGAACAGGTGGGTTCATCGTTGGAAGATGTAATTCGGATACTAAAAGAACAAAGAGTCATGCTTCCTGTTGATGATGACAATGTTGTGACCCTGCCTTTCGCTGGATTGACCCTCGAGAAAGGCGATGAAGACGTTAAGCGACCTGGTTCTGATCTTTTGGTTCGACTGGTCATTCATGAGAAATTGCGGAGACAACTTGGTAGGCGGTTTTTTGACCGGGATCTAGAAAACGGAGACCTGGTGGAACTTGCAAGAGAGGGAATGATTGTTTCTCCTGTCTCAACACTAATAGTCCTCGAAACTGAAAACGATTACAAACGCTTTGGGATTGAAGAAGGTGCTTCCCTTTTGGGACAGAGCCAGCTTGAATCTCCTGGCGGTGCCCCCGAACCGGCTGAATGGATCCTGATTGTATGTGTCTTGTTGGGGTTATTCTTCTTTTTTAGAATGCGTCGCATAGCCCAGGCTTGAATAAACCCTTCAAACAGTTTGACAGGCCCTTCGCGAACTACGCAGCCTCATTTGTTGCCGTGCTTCTCTGCGTCGCGGCCATGTTCTACGCGCGCGACGTACTGTTGCATAATTCAAAGGCAATTCTAGAGCTGTATCCGTTTCTTTTTCTGTTTCTACTGCGGAAGCAGACAGCCTCCACTCCGGGCTATATCTGGCTTCTTCCTGGCACTATCTGTACAATCCTCGGGATTGTTTTTGAACGACTCAGCCTGGTGTGGATGGGATCATACTGGAATGCCCTGGCGTTCTGCAACCTGGCTGGCCTGACGTTTGCCTGGCCGGCAACCATGCTTGTATTTGCAGTCCCACCGTTAACCGGCTTTACTTCATTATTTCTGGGATTCAAACTCCGGATTCTTGTAACTGAGATTTGCGGCTGGATACTGAGCTTTTTGGACGGTGCCACCGCTACGAGTGGCAACCAGGTTCTATTTTTGCAGCATTGGTATTCTGTGGATCGCGTCTGCGAAGGCATGAAGATGGGAAGCGCCACATTTCTAATCGCGCTTATTTTGATGCGGAGGACTCTGTTTAGAGGATCTCTTTTGATTGGTGGGTTGGCTTTGCCACTGTGGTTTTTTGTAAATCTGTTGCGAGTGATTTTACTAATAGTCTTTCATGTTCCGGCTTTTACGTGGCAGCATGAATTGATTGGACTGGTATTGTTTGTTTGCGGAATTCTATTTCCCCTGATTATTATTTCCCTGTGGTTTGCCCGGCCAGACGTGCAATCGAACTCCCATGCTCGGACAGTCGCCTGGCCTATATTTGCGATTCAAGTAATTCTTCTTATATGCCTGGTTCAATTTAAACCTGCGCATCCAGAGGGGACATATGCTTGGCCTTCGCGTATACTCGAGTTTGAACTCGATCGCGGTTCGCTCTACCCAGATCCTAGAATCGCCGTGTATCGTTCCGGAGACAATCAAATGATTGTAAAACATCAACTGTTTGGAATTGGCACGGGACACGATCCGCGCATTTGCTTTGAAGGTGCAGGCTTTGTATTTCATGAAAAGATTCAAGATTCGACGGATAAAGCGTATGCGTGGATTAATAGTGGGTTTGTAGAAAAATCTGGGCAACGTTCTGCTTTGCTATGGTGGTATACCATTGGGAAGCAACGGACCTCTTCTGACCTGGAATGGAGAATCGCCCGCATTCGTGGCCAGGATGTGGTACAGTGGAATCTTTACGGGGCGCGAGAAAGTGATTTGCGCTTGATCGCGGAGCGACTAGCCGCCTGCGACTGTTTGCCGTAGTTGCACTGGCGCCTAAGAGGGCATGCCCCGCAATCAGGGTTTGACTTGGTGCACGTTGCATAGCCGAGCCGGACAATCAGTGCATGAAACTCGTTGTAGTGCCCCGTTAGTCCCGCTGGATTATCGCTCTTGTATGCGCGCTGAAAAGCGTGTGTAACAAGCGATTGCAATTCATGATAGTCATTGGTTGCAAGTTGGGGATTGTATCTGGACAGCCAGCGTACGGTGTATGTATCCACGACGAACAGTGGTAACGCAAACGCGTAGCATAAAATCGAATCTGCTGTTTCCGGGCCCACTCCATTGAGGTCCAGCAGGGCGCTCCGAATTTCCAGAGTACTGCGGTGGTCGGAGATGACATCAGTGACAGAATAGTTATATGTTCTAAACCAATTGACAAGGTTCTTCAGTTTCCTGGATTTCTGATTGAAGTAGCCCGAACTTCTGATAATGGGGGCAAGTTCTTCTGCGGTAAGGGAGTGGAGCTTCTCAGGAACCAGGAGGTCGCGGATTCGCAGTTGTTCAATGGCGCGTTCTACATTTTTCCAGCTTGTATTTTGTGTAAGGATTGCTCCAACCATTACTTCAAACGGAGTTTCTCCGGGCCACCAGTTGGAGGGACCCAGGTTTTTTGCCAGAGTTTTGTATGCCTGAATGATCCCAGGCATGGATTCAGGAATTTTGTTCTGCGAACGATGTTTCGAGAGCCTGCAAGAATGTGCTGGAATCCTGCGCTCCATACACAGCATACTTGCGATCGATCACAAAGAATGGAACACCCCGTGCTCCAAGTTGTGCTGCTTCCTGTGCGTCGGCAAGAACTTGATTGTGAAATTCATTTGAGGCAAGCATTGCAAGAACGTCCTGGGAATTCAGGCCGATGTCTGCGCCAAGTTCTGCCAGGGTTTGGTGATCTGCCACGTTTCTGCCTTCAGTAAAATACGCGCGAAACAGTCTTTCTTCCGCGGCATCATCCAGGCCTTTGGTCTTTGCCATCTGAATGAGTCGATGTGCGTCAAAGGAATTTGCAATCACTGCCCGATCAAATCGATACTCGAGGCCTGCTTCTTTTGCAGTCTGCGCTACGCCTTCATGCATTTTCATGGACCATTCACGGGTCTGCCCTTTGATTTCTGCTAAATATGCGTAAACGTCTTTTCCTGGTTGGGATTTGAGGTTAGGGTCCAGTTGGAAACTGCGCCATTGAATCTGAACGTCCTTACTTTGCGGAAACTCCTTCAACGCTTCTTCAAAACGACGCTTGCCAATATAACAGAAGGGGCACATGATGTCTGACCAGATTTCAACTTTCATTCAGATTCAAAGGATATGGAAACGGGTCGCACTGGCCATGAAAAATTTATTAGCTGAAGCGTTTCACAAGCGAAACGCTATTTCCTTTCTCATTGTAGACCATTTCATCGAATATATCACCCGTAATGAGAATCCCCCGTCCATGCGACGCCGCAAGATCCGGCATGCCCTTCTTTGCAAGTGATTTGTAATCGAATCCGGCGCCCTCATCGGTTATGCTGTAACTGACCTGTTTTGAATCCATGGTATAGCGCACCCTTACCTTGCGTCCTGCATAGCGAGCGTCCCTTGCCCTTTCTTGTAACAATTGCATGTAATTATCCGTCTGCATTGCTACCGTTTTTTCTTCGTAAGTGATTCCAAGGTTGCCATGTTCGATTGCATTGATTAGCATTTCACGGACCCCGAGGCTCATTCCAAAACTATCGTCTTCATCTGCGTATCGCGGCAGGTTCCGCGAGATACGGTTTGCAAGGTTGTCCACTAGAAGAATGTTATTCCCAAGGTTAAACTCAAGGGTTTCCGTCACCAGACTGGGGATAAGCGGATCCACAAGAATTGGGACTGCACGAGCAGTAATTTCATCGCTGCCCTGGAGATTCAAAAATTCCAACCGTACGTCGAACTCCGCGGTTTCGGTTCCATCAACTCGAACAAAGCTCAGTCTGCGTGCCATTGGGCTGCGTTTTTCTATGAAACTTGCGAACTCCCCCATTACAAGAACCGGAGCCATAGACCGCTCGGGGTCCAGGAAAATGAAATCAAAGAAATTCTTCCCGGACAAGGCGTTTTTGGCAAGGCCCAGCATTTGATGCGCAGCAGGATTCGCATTGGTGATCTGAAGGTTTGGCTTCATTGAAAAAATAAGATCGTGTGTGCTTTCAAACAAAACTTTGTAACGCTCACGCGTAAGTGCACGATCGTCTGCGACTTCATGAATGGCCAGCGCCGCTTGTGCTAGATCCACTCGCATATTATCAAATGTTCGCGCAAAATCGCCAAATTCATCTTGAATATCTGACATTGTAGATACAGTGAAGTTACCGCTGGCAATCGCCGCGGCGGAGGCGTGCAAACGAATGATTTGTTTGATGCTACCTCGCCATAGCAGCCAGATCATTGCCAGGCCAATACCCAGAGTGATGGAAGGAAGTAGAAGCAAAAGTGCCCGTGGCCCCGGCTCATATGAGAAGAAAGCAGCCCCGGGGATCGCAGTAAGCACTAAAATGAAAAACGTAAGAAAGATTCTGGCGCGAGTCCGCATTTTATAAGGGATTGGATGTAAGCCGGATTCGTCAATTTCGATCAGAGGTAACTGGAAGCTCAATCTTAAACGCAGTATGACCCTGGGTCGCCTCTACAGTCACGATTCCATTTGCATCCAGAACACTCTGCCGGACAGAATTCAGGCCAATCCCTCGTCCAGCGTCTATGGAAAGTTCCATGGTTGAAAATCCTGCAGAAAAGATCAGTTCACATGCTGTCTTCTGATCCATTGCCTGTTCTGTGTCCATCAGGCCGAGCTTGATTGCTTGCGATTGGATCTTCTTCAGATCCAACCCACGACCATCATCGCTGTAGGTTACGACTATCTTCTGAGGATGCAGCTCGCCGGTTATTCTAATTTGCATGGTATCCTTCTTGCCGTTCGACCTGCGCTGTGATACTTCCTCGAAACCGTGGACGGAGGAGTTTCTTGCGAATTGAACCAGTGCGTCGCGCACGAGTCGCTGGTATTCTGAAGGTATTTGGTTTGAGTGAAAATCTTTTACATCGAGGTCCACTGCAACGCCGCGTCTGCTAAATACACCCCGAATTGCCTGAACGGTGAAGTCTTCGGTTGATGCGGGGGCACTTGCTTCGCGAATGTGCTCCACAAGGCTCAAAGACTCCGCTGATAACTCGCGCAGGAGCATGATCGCCTGCGCATATTCTTGCCGCATAACGTCCGTGAGTTCTGGTTTTACCGTGATTGTCTCTTCTGCGTGATGCAGTGCTTGAGCGAACGCCTCCAACTTAAGGGAGGCAGCATTTCCCTTCAAAGTGTGTAGCAATCTTAACAAGCCAGGCCTTGTATCTGAATTTAATCTTTCCAGCGCGTCACTGTATTCGTTTAGATCGTCCAGGAAAGTGGAGAGCAGGAGGCGCGGTGTCCTGAGCAAATCCAGGACGAGGGTCGTTTGCACCTCGCTTTTGCGTCTTTCATTTCCAAGTTTTTGCTCAAGCTGCGCTGATTCTGTTATATTAGAAAAAACTCCAAGTAATTCCGAAACTTGATCACCGTTCTTGATGCGATGGAACGCCGCTGAAATCCAGATTTCATCTGAACCGTTAAAGGCAATCTTTTGCAGCGGATTGAGGCCTTTCAAAACGATGTCAGGACGAGAAGGATCAAAGAGCAGTTTCAAATATGTTTCAGTGCTCTTGAGTCTATCATCCGGAATTCGAGATGCCAGCAGGTTTAAAAGGTTTCTACCGGGAATCGGCTCTGTCGGAAAGATAGTCTCCAGTGCCCGCGAATAGTTACCGCGAATTGTTCCATCTGGATTTAGAAGAAATAATCCATCGGAGACTGTAGCAAGAATGCGATCCGTTTCCTGCTTTGCCTGTCGCAATTCTAGCGTTCGTTCTTCTACGCTGCGTTCAAGAGTCTGGGCATACTGGCCGACCGCCATAGCCATTTCATTGAAGGCCGCTGTAAGGTTTCCAAATTCGTCTTTGCGATTGAGATTAGCTCGCGCGCTGAAATCGCGCGCTCTAATTTGATTGGCAGCTATACTCAATAACTTGATTGGCCGGGTAAGGTACTTACTCAACAGCAATGAGATAAAAACTGAAATCAAAAAAGCAAGTCCCAGGATTCCAAGCGATTCGAACCAGAGCTTGCGCATTAGATTTACATCTTTTCGCGCATCCAGATCCATTGAATGAACTGCAATAACCCGACCCTGATAATAGATTGGGAAAAAGGCGCTAAGCCAAACACCGTAGGTATCAGAGATGTAGTTTCTAGTGGCTGTCACTTCTCCGCGCAATGCGCCTTTAATTTCTTCGGACGCATCGGCGTAGTTGTAGATCATTCCGAGTGGCGACGATTGCTCGTCCTCGTCAATTTTCCCATTCTTGTTTCCGTCCAGTTCTTCAAAATCAGAATCAGCAATCCATTTTACATAGCGGATATCAGGAGATTCAGAAATTGGAACGAATATGTTCGCATAACGTATAACAGGTACATCGTCCGGGTCAAGGGGCGCTTGCGGGATATTCTCTTCGAGCACAACATGCTCTCTGGTTGCATTCTTGATTTTGCGCAGTGTCTGAACCAGGTGCAAAAAGCCAGGATCGTTTTGAAGTTCGCTTAGATCGGCAGGTTTCAGGCTATCCCCGGAATTCCCGGGAGCAATGGCCTGCAAAAATGTTGAATCGCGTTTCAACGACCGTTCTTCAGTTTCACGATCAATTCGCAGAATGGTGCGCCTTGCCTCATCATCGAATAGAAATAAACCAGTCCGTCCAATATCTTTGATTCTGGCCGTTGTGGCAGCGTAGAGCGAATCGTAGGTAACCTTTTGATAGAAGAAGACGCTGAATGAAGTGAGTGCCAAAGAAACCGTTGTAAATGCAAGGCCCAGTTTCAGGCCAAAGCTGCGTCGGGCAAGATAAGCTGTTATCAGCCAGCCTCCAAGAATCACTCCGAGAAAGATTCCCCAGAAAACATGATTCTCTGGTCCCAGAAACGCAAGGGTCTCAATCATACAAGCGTCTCGAATATCTCCTGCAATCGCGCGATTGAAAAGGGTTTTTGTATCACGGCATATGCTCCAATGTCCATGGCTTCAAGTGCCACGGCTGGATCGTTAATAGCAGTTATGATGATTATACGAGTCGTTGGCTGGATTGCCAGGATTTGTTTCATACAAGTTAGGCCGTCCATATGCGGCATAGTGATATCCATCGTAACAATATCCGGTCTGTGAATGCCAAATAGATCGAGGGCTTCCACACCGTTGCGTGCCTCAGCAATTACCTCGAGCTTTAAGGTGCGCAGATGCGTTTGTTGAATTGTGCGCATCAGGTCTGAGTCGTCCACTAGCATTACGCGTTTCATTCAAGCGTAAGGTCCGAGTAGGGGATTGACAGTAAATCGGAAATTGTTTTGGATGGTGACATGGGAAACTCACATCCGGTAATGAAAGCGGCTATAGTACCGAGATACGGAATAAAGAGTCCAACCCTTGTTTCGGATTGGCCACAGCCTCTTCCAGGCGACAATGATCTACTTGTCCGAGTCAAAGGGGTGAGCATCAATCCAATCGACTGGAAAATCATGGAGGGTGCAACCAAACTCCTGCTGCCATTGAAACCTCCGTTCATCATTGGAAATGATGGTGCTGGAATTGTAGCCAGTGTTGGAAAATTAGTAAAGAAATTTAAGCAAGGCGATGAAATCTACTTTCGTCCGCGCAAAGATCGCGTTGGAACGTTTGCTGAGTATTGTTTGATCCGCGAAGATGAAGCTGCCATCAGGCCAGGCAAAGCAAGCTGGGAAGAATCGGCTGGATTGCCCCTGGTAGCTTTGACTGCATGGCAGGCTCTATTTGATAAAGCTCATTTGAAAGCCGGGCAAAGAGTATTGATTCACGCAGGGTCGGGTGGAGTTGGAACCATTGCAATTCAACTCGCAAAGAATGCAAAAGCATTTGTAATAACTACATGCGGTCCATCAGGAATAGATCTGGTTAAGAGACTTGGTGCAGATCAGATCGTGGACTACAGGGAAGAAAAGTTTGAAGAAGTTTTGAAAGATGTGGACGTAGTATTCGATATGATGGGCGGCGAGACGCTTAAGAAATCCTTTGGTGTTCTTAAACCGGGTGGTGTCCTCGTCACAATAAACGGAATTCCAACACCGGACGTTGCAGAACGTTACGGCAAGGGCATTATTCTCAAAACCATTTTCAAACTTGCTAACATTGGAAATCATAGCCGCGCAAAAAAAGCCGGAGGGAGATTCGAATATCTGCTAATGGAGGCAAACGGTGCACAGCTTGAGGAGATTGCGCGCTTGGTCGACGCAGGAATTGTTTCTCCAATCGTAGACCGCGTGTATCCAATCGAGAAAGTAGAGGAAGCATTTGCATACCAGATGTCGGGTAGGGCCAAAGGAAAAGTTATTCTAACTTTCTAAATTCGCCGAATGTGTTGAACCCGACTGATTGTTCACGCGTCAGATTCGGGTGAAGATTAGAGTTCTAGTTCTACTATTGATTGGCTCGCTAGGCCTATACGCTGCGTGCAAATTCGCCGATCCTTTGCAACCAAAGAATCCAACTGCGCGACCCTGGAAAGACGATGCAGGAAAAGTTTCATTCATGTTTCAGATTGAAAGCATGCTTGCGCAAGAGTCCCCTTATGTGGATGAATGCATAGAGCGTGTGCTTGCAGAAACAAGAGGCGAAAACAGGATAAGTTATGGAACTAATCCAAATCTGCCCCTCATTCTAGTTCAAGCCGCCGTGCCCGCCGATCCATGCGATAAGCCCCTGCAGGCATGCGGCAACTGCCATCTGCCCAGGAGGAACAACTGTGAATATCGCGTGGAGTATACAGTTGCCAATCGAGAGATGAAAGCATTCGGCAGGCTGGAGAAGGCTGATGCGTCCAGCATTACTCTTTCGAGAAACTGCGAGGAATGTTCAAGGGAAGTACCTTCGCGCGCTGAAACTGGGCGCGTGGAATCCAGGATAATACCTCGCGCTGATATTGTGCGAACTGTGTGGCTGAATGGTGGGGATTTGCCGGAGACCTGGTGGGATTTCAAGAGCTTCTCGGCTCGCGGAACGGTGGCCAAGAGAATGCTGGCGATATCAGCTGAGAACAATGTTGCATGCACCAATTGTCATGTTAAGCACGGAGATTTCCGCCTAACGTCTGAAGGTGAAACGTTTGGTAATACAGGAAAGATAGTCAGACGCGTGCCTCTGCGTTGACTATCGAAGGACCTTCATTTCACCGCATGATTTCAGGGCATCAGGCAGTGACTGCTCGATTGTAAAGTATTCATTGTAGCCCAAATACTTTAGATATTGTAAGACTTTGTCTGTGACCTGGGTAAATATCAGATAGCTTCCTTCGCGTTTGCATTGGTCATGGAGGTCGATCAATACATTCAGGCCTACGTTGTTTATGTAATTCATTGGTTGCAAGTTAACAACGATTCGGTCACGCAGGATGGCATTGCTCCGGAAGTGCTCCAATTCCTTTTGGAAATACTGACGGTTCTGCTCATCAATAGGATGCAGAATTGTAAGGAGTGAGATAGAATCCCTGTTGCCGGTGAATTCATGCCCCAGCATGGAACCTTTAAAGAAAGCACCGCCTTCCAGCTTAGCATCGCGTTCAGAAAGTGCACGATGTATCTGGCCTAAAAGTTCGTCCATGTCCAGGGGTTTTGCAATGAAGTCGAATGCTTCTTCCTTGATTGCCAGGACCGTTGTTTTCATATCTGCATTGCCAGAAATCAGAATTACCGGGGTGGCGCGATGGATTCCTTTTACGCGACGCAGCACCTCAAGGCCGTCCATTCCCGGCATGCGAAAATCAGTGACAACCATATGCGGCAATAGTTTTGCAAATAACGAAACGGCATCCTTGCCGCTTGTTGCGCACACAACTCTGAGTCCGTTACCGCGCAGAAAGATATCCAGCTCTTCTAGAATATCTTCTTCATCGTCTACAATCAGAACAATCGGCTCGCGCATAGCTATACTCCCTGGTGGATTTGCAGTTCTGGGAATTGTAATAGGAAGACGGTTTGCTGATCATTGCTCTGAACCGAAATGGTTGCCTGATGATGCTGTATGATCCTGGAGCTGATGGAGAGTCCAAGACCCGTGCCATGACCGGAAGGTTTGGTAGTGAAAAAGGGTTCGAACAGACGACCGATTGATTCTTCAGGAATGGCGGGGCCATTGTTTCCAATCTCAATCGACACAGTCCTCGTGTTGCGATCGTATCGGCTTGTTACAAAAATGGCTCGATCGGCTGCTTGTGAATCGCTCAAAGCATCAATTGCATTTGCAATTAGATTTATGAATACCTGTTCGAGGCCTGTGGCGTCTCCCATGATATTCGGGAGGCTTATGTCGAGGTCCCAGAGTACATCAATGCACTGGAATTTTAGTTTCTCAGAAAATAGAGAGAATGCACTGTCAAGGGGTTGGTGGAGCGAAAGTTCGTGCAGGCAAAGATCGCTTTTGCGCCCGTAGATTCTAATATGGTCAACCACTTTGAGTGCGCGATCTACTTGATTTAGAATTTTGCGCGTGCGCTCGCATAAAAACTTTACATCGCAATTTGGATTTTGCAATGCGTCCAGGGCGTTGTGGCTTGCCATGCGAATAATACTCAGAGGCTGATTGAGTTCATGGACAATTCCTGCCGCCAGTTCTCCAAGGCTTGCGAGCTTAGCCGACTGCAGCATTTGTTGCTCGAGTACTTTTTTCTCAGTAATATCGGTCCAGCTACCTACGATTTCCGTAGGACGCCCTTCCTGGTTTCTAAGTACTTTAAGTTCGTCTCTGACCCACCGGAAGCTTCCATTTGCGTGGCGGAAGCGATATTCAAAACTGATTGAACCTCTATCGATCAAATCAGGAATAATTGCAAATACGGAACCTCGATCGTCGTCGTGAATGCAGCGTGGCCAGAACCCCTTGTCCTGGAAGTCCATGGCTCGATAGCCCATCAAATCTTGAACGTTTTCACTTACGTAGATAATCTGAAAATCGTCTACGGAGAGACTGTAAACGCTGTTTGGGGCAACGGCTAATAGACGTCTTTGATAATCAGTTAACCGTTTGATTTCGTTTTCAGACTTCTTGTAATCCTCGGAGTCGCGCGCCCCTATGTGAAACAACGATTCTTCATTTGAATATGCAACCGTGCAAAATGCACTGCGGTAACCGCCCCATTTTCGCGACAGACGAATTTCAAACCTGGTGCGCGCTCCAAGTTCACGCGCTGCTTGCCTGGCATCGCGGAACATATCACGGTCTGACACGTGGATTAGCTTGTCGTATTGCGTGCCAAGCAGGTCGCCCTGACTGAAATCGATTAACTCCTGACAGGCACGATTGATGCGGACAATTGTGCCATCATCATCCAGCGCCGTGAGCAAATCCGGGGTAAGATCCAGGAGTCCGTTTTCCATAGTAAGTGGCATACGAGTTTTCTGCTATGTCTAGACAAATCCGACACTTTCAAATGAACACCTTTTTTTGCGTAATTAACGACGGAATATGTGTAGAATATTCGAAATCCTGCGAAAGAGCCGCAACGTTCGCACAGACATCCCCGATACCGGGTATGGGTGCGATCGAATCCGGCGATAACCCGCCAGGCCAGCCTGGCGCTACGAACCCTTCGGTTACCAGGGCCGTGATCAGAGCGACTTTATGTATTCCAGAAGTGCACGGCGTTCCTGGTCTGAGAGATTTGTTCCATACTCATGGCCCGTGTTTCTATTTCCAGGAAGTGTGGTATCAAACGTGAACGGTCCTTCACTGGAAATGAATCCAACCCTGCCAGGGTCGAACGTCTTACTTCCTGTTTTGAACTTCACTGGCCGCTTTGCGGCGGGAAGAAGAAGATCCTCTACGGTCGGTACCGATCCATTATGCAGATACGGCGCAGTAGCCCAAATGCCGTTTAACGGCCGTGATTTGTATGCAAGCAGCTCAGCCAGCGGATCATTTGGATCGATCTTGAATTTGCCCTGGCGTTCTCCCTGGATTGCTCCTACGTTTGTAACAGCACTCTGCACAATTCGTCCGGGATTCTGAATTAGAATTCCTTCTACTAAATGTCGCAACATGTAGTTCACGCGAGATGTCGCACCAAAGCGATCAATTGAAACCGGGAAGTGAACCGGTTTGCCTTTTAGTATCCCTGTGTCCCCGGATGCCTGGACTATGTTGGTTGCGGTTTTGCCATCGGTTCCAACCAGGTCGATTCCGTACATCTGGGCGAATACTTTGCGCGACGGATCGCTTCGCTCGATATCCTGATGGCAACTCAGGCAATGCGTTTCATACAGAATTCTTCCCGATGCTGCCTTGATTCGGTTGATAGGCGGGAGTACGTCTTCTGGCCATATTGGCGACGTTAGTCGCTTTAGCTGGGTTTCAATTGCCAGAAGCTCGCCTATTTGTGCCGATGAGTTGTATCCTGCTTGTGGCAGCCTGGTTTGTATTTCTACATGTCCGAAAACACCGACCACCTGACCAACATTGCGCGCCAGAGATCCTGCACCTGCGTTGGAAGTGCTACCCACCCATTGTACATAGTCATGCTGTGGTGCATCCCAGAGGAACGGATAGCTCACGGGGGCGTTAGCCGGAACTGTATCGTTTGATTTTGCAAATTGCAATACACGATTGTAGATTCTACCAAATGCGTCCAGCCTGCCAAAGCCATAAGCCAGGTCAGACCGGTTAACTGTATTGTAACGCTGTCTTTCCTCCGCTGATTTCTTCAAACGAGCCAGCAGAGCATCTTTGCTACTGGAATCATTGGCATTCATGCGTTTTGCAAGGCGATTGAACTTTGGCCCTTCAAGATTAGCCTGCAGGGCGCTTCCCAGGGCCTCAAGAAATGATGAGAGGTCTGTCTGACCGGCACCCCCGTCAATTCGCAGAGTAGTACCTTTATATTCTACGTTGGCCGTATGACAGGCAGCGCATGTGAGGCCCAGTTCGCGTTCATTGCGCGCAAATCCAATAGGCACAGAATCATTGGGCTGTTGGAATAGAAATCCGAATGTTTCCAGATTTGAACGTTCGGCGAACAGGCTTTCTGAAGTCGTTTGCTCCAAACTGAAGAAAATGTCATATGGCACAAGCCTTGAGCCTTGATCCACGGAATAAAACCAGGCGCGATCCTTCAGTGACCACCCTTGCTCCAGGTATACTACGCTTTCAGAATAAACTGAACCTGTGAAGAGAAAGAGTAGAAGGAAAGCTCGTTTCAACATAGCTACATGTTATCTCCATCCAAAAAATCCGCAAGGAAAAGAAAGTCAGAGAAAGGAAATAGCCGTTGCCCCGATCCTACACTGATGCAATCCTCTGGCCATACCGATAAACGATATTCGTTTGGTCTGCAAGTTAGGCGCACTCGTAGTACTCAGGCTTCACTTGCGATAGCCACCTGGTAAGGTCAAAAAAACTAATTTAATTTGGCGCTCAGGGTCTCCTGGATAAGTTTGGGTATGCCAACCGATGCGCAGAAGCCTGTAAGCTTTCCTTATCTTCCTATCTTCATCAGTTACATGATAAACTGGGTCCTCTGGAACCTCGTCTGGATTGTGGCCTTCTATTACCTTGGAAACTTTTCTGAAGAAGATCGCATGCAGTTGATTCCAACCTATGTGGCCCTCTGGGCCGGTGCAGGCTTTGTTGGATATTTGTTGCTTATGATCCTTGGTCGCCGCGCGACCAGATTGAATCAGGAAGTAACGCCCCAGGCCCTACAGGTAGGTCTGCGCCGCGTGCTTGTTATGCCTCTGATTGCCACGCTCATTTTTTCAATCACTGCAGCAGTTCTAATGGTTGGTTATTATTTGGTTTTGCAGGGACTGAATCCCGGTCCTTTGAGTGGAAAGACAACTCTTGTTGGAACGTTAGCCGGAACCTTTGGTCTGCCTATGAACATATATCTAATGGTTCAGAAATTTCTGGGGCCATATGCTTCGCAGACTACGCGCCGTGCCGGTGATCTTGGGATTCGAATCGCAGGCTATTCCATGCCAGTGCGCACGAAGATAGCCCTGGCCACTACCTTCTTTGCGATTGGTTACACTTTCTGGCTGGGCGGCCTTGCCTTTTTTACCGGGGTAAACCAGTCCGTAGAACAGGGACGATCCGGTGACAGAGAACTGACCTCTGCTTTGCTTGAGACTTCTGTTCGCATTAAGCCTCCGGCCAATACTGAGATTCGATACTTAAACGAACGGGACGAACTGGCGCGCCTTTCCCTTTTTCCTGGCGCATTAACGGTAAAAAGGCGTGCGCTTCCAGATTGGAGAGCTTTGGAGAAAGGTTACTACGACACGTCGTACGATCGCCTCATAACCTGTTCCATTGCCGCTGAGTCTGCGGTTTGCATTACCAGGACGATTGATTTTGGGATGGATCGATTTGGATGGTTCTGGTTCTGGATCGGTATATTTGTATGCGCCGGGGTAATCGTAGCCGGGATACTCAGTCACTTTACTTCCAGCACAATTGATCGCTCCCTGGACAGACTGAGCTATACAATTCGGGCTATGGAACGTGGTGATCTGTCTTACAAGTCAGGACCTGAAAGCACGGATGAGATAGGTCAGCTCCATCTATTAATGAATACCTACTTTGGTTCACTTTCAACGCGGATTAGCCGGATCAGATACGTGGCGGATCGGGTTCAGAATGAGAATAAAACGTTATCCGACAATGCTGTTGCGTTTTCGCACGTGGCTCAGGAACAGGCATCGGCAAGCGAAGAAGCCTCCGCAGCAATGGAGGAAATGTCGGCCGCTATCGATGAGACAGCTCATACTGTGGCAACGCAAACTACAAGTATCCGGGGTTCCATCGAGACGGTGGAACGCGAACTGGGCAATTCCATAAGAACCCTTGGTGAGAAAGCCGAGCTGGTTCGCACTCGTGCAGATGAATCAGCCGAACTTGCAGAAAGCGCGGAAGCGTCCTCTCGAACAGCCATTGAAGGCATCAGTCATATTGTTGAAAGTTCGCGCGCAATTCTGCAGGCATTGCGAGTCATCGATGATATTTCAGATCGCACCAATCTATTGTCGCTGAATGCTTCCATTGAAGCCGCAAGGGCAGGAGAAGCCGGGCGTGGATTTGCCGTGGTTGCAACAGAAGTTTCGCGTCTTGCAGAACAGAGTGCGAAGGCCGCCAGGCAAATTACACAGCTGTTACGTGATTCAGAATCGAGTGTGCGCGAAGGTCAGGAACGCGTAGAATTGCTGAGCCGCAGCATCCATCAGTTGCGTGAATCATCGCTGCAGGCAAGCGCGCTTGGGAAGGGTATGGAAGAAGCAACGCGCGATCAAATTCAACTGAGCAAGAGAATTCGTGAATCGATGCAGGATATGAGTCTTATGGGAACCCAGGTGGTTCAAAGCCAGGAACAGCAATCGATTACTACGCGTGAAATGATGCGAACGATTGAGGCTATCAGTACCATGGCGCAGACCATTTCAGAGCGCGCGGCGGAGACTGCTAGTTCCGTCCGGGCGGTTTCTCAGGAAGCGGACTCATTGTATCAGACTGTTGCGGATTTCAAGGTTTCGGGCTGATGGGTTCCTCGCGCCTGAAACAGCGCCAGCAATATTCTATATCCTATTGTGCCCCAACAAGCGGTGAAAGTTCTGCCAGCGATGCAATCTTTGCCGTTGCTTTAACGGCGAACCGCTCGCGTGGTTCGGTGGAGAGGAGCGATAACTCAAGTCCAGGAAGGTTTGCAAGCGCCGCTTGAAAGTCTGCCTTGGTCGCTTCGAACGTTGCCTGGGAATTTGGCGCAAGCATGCGATCGTTTACGGTAAAAATCACAGTAGTAGGATCGAATACGACCTTTGAATGATTTTTATGCTTCTGGATGCGATCACAGGCAAGAACTGCCTGACCAAGTACGTGTTTAATGCGACTAACGTTATCACCTGTTAATTTATCCTTGCGATTGAAAAGCAGACCTGGACGATTTTCATCACCAAAGTCAATGCTGTAGTTGGCATCATGACCAATCAGCATTACACCAGGGCCAGCTGGCACATGCGAATAATCTGCAACATCAAGCATTAGCTCGCTACAGACTCCGCCCTGGATCCATTCGTGGAACATATTTACAAACTCTGTTCCATCTCCAATTGACTCCGGGTTCTTAACAAAGATCTTAACGTTCAGATGTTCCAGGGTCATACCAGGCTCCCCGCAGGTGTTGACTGAATCTTCGCGTAGCAGGCATAGGAAGCCTCAACGAATAATTGTGCTTCTTCAACTGCATGATGCGCTTGATCTGCATTCATGGACTGCCCTGCGTTTTGATGTGCGATGAATAAATACTGAGCAAACTTTGCCCCCGCGTATTTATCATGAAAAATCTGCGGCTCAACCAGGCGTGTCTGGAATTCAGTTACAACTTTTTCCGGGTCATTTGAAAGGGATGGATTCTTGATCCGAGTCAGTGCCGCAGCAGCATGGACCATTGCCATGTAGGCCATATCGCCAGCTTTCTGCGCATTTCCTTTCTCAAGTTCAATCTGTGCTTCAAATACTTCCCGTTCAGAGGCAGTTAGTTCGAATTCGGTTTTTGTGACGATTTCACCAGCGCATTCGCCAACGCCCATATCACCCAGGGTAAACACACGCGGATCACCCCAGTCACTGAATAGAGTTTTGTCGATCGTGTAATCCGGAACCGTTGCAAGCGAATCCAGAATCTTTTTGATCTCAACTTTACCAATTCGCTTGATGAAAGCCTGGAAGTTCTCGTCCGAGTTACGCTCTGCTTTGTAACGCATTGTGATCTGATTTACAAAATCAGGAGCACGCTTGGACGGGATCGCACCGATCGGAAGGCCGTATGCTCCGCCGTTTTCATGCCACTGTCCACCCAGAACAACCTGGAAATGCGGAACAGTATACGAGCCAACGTTCCTGCTTACGCCGTAAAATCCAATGTCTGAGATGTGATGTTGCCCACAGGAGTTAAAGCAACCGCTGATCTTGATGCGAAGATCGCGCACAACAGAGTCATGGCTTGTGTTCAGGCGTCGCATTAGTTCTGCAGCCAGCCCGCGTGACGCTGAGATTCCCAGTTTGCATGTGTCTGTTCCAGGGCAGGAGACAACATCTTCGATGGTTCCAGCTCCGGCGCGAGCCAGGTGATTTGCTTTAAGCTCTTCATAGAGCGCAGGCAGGTCGGCCAATGAAACCCAGCGCAGTACAATGTTCTGTTCAACTGTAGTGCGGATTGCATCGCCAATGTACTTACGGCAAATATCTGCAAGTTTCCGGAGTTGCCCGGATGTAATGTCGCCTAACGGAAGTTTCAGGGTAACTGTTGCATATCCTTTCTGGCGCTGCAAGTACACGTTTGTATTCTTCCAGTCATGGAACTCCGCTGAGCCATTCGAGGGCATTTCAGTAGGTGGTTTGATTGGCGTTTCATCCGTTTCGTCCAGCCTGGTGAGGAATTCAGTCCAGCGAGGATCGTACTCAAGCTTCTGGCGTTCTTCAAGAACGAGTCGCTTAAATTCATCAATTCCGAGTTTTGAAACTACGAATTTGATTCTAGCACGTGCACGATTCTTCTTCTCGCCGTAGCGACCGAAAATGATTGCGATTGCCTGAGTGATTGGAAGGATCTCTTCTTCCGTTACAAATTCATCAAATAGTTTGGCCGGGTGCGGAACTGATCCGAGTCCACCGCCAACGTATAATTCAAATCCGCGTTTTTCTACGCCATTGATCATACGCTTACGTGCTACTACGCCCCAGTCATGCATGTTAGTCAGACCGCATGCATGTTGTTTACATCCGGAGAATGCTGGCTTGAATTTTCTGCCAAACTCCATTGTAGATGGATGACCCATCATGAAATATGTAAGAGCTTTAGCGTAGGGGGAAATATCGAAGGCCTCGTCTTTGCAAACTCCAGCGATTGGACATCCGGTAACGTTGCGAACCGAATTTCCGCATGCTTCACGCGTTGTAACTTTTACAGCAGCGAGTCTGCGCATGATTGCAGGTGCATCTTCAATGTGAATATAGTGTAGCTGAAAATCCTGGCGAGTGGTTACGTGAGCAATTCCATCGGAATATTCTTCAGCAAGCTCTGCCATTACTTCCAGTTGCTCAATTGTCATGCCACCGTATGGAATCTTTATGCGCAGCATTCCTGGAGCATCCCATGCAGTTTCTGGTCCTTTGGTCAGTTCACCAGAAGGGAAGTTCAGCGTTTGTGTTTTGATTCCATCGTGTCTGTGGCCGTTGTCGTAGCGTTGACCGTAGGCCCCACGACGCAGACGTGTTTCAGCAAAAATTTTCTCATCTATCTTGCCCGTTTTGCGGAGCATAATTTCAGATTCAAAAATGTCTACTTCCCGCGAGAGCCAATCAGGCATGCGTGATATGAGTTTATCTTTCCAGAGGTGATTGCTAGCTTTCATAACTCTTCTTCCAGTTCAGGTTTTTCCAGGACAACGGTCAGCGTTCTATGGTCAAATACGTTCAATACTTGGGAATGGTTGGATCTACGTCATCTGAATAGCGGAGGATTCCACCTTTCAAGTTGATTAGATTGTCGAATCCAAATTTTGCCTGCAGTTCTTCTATGGCGCGGCCGCTTCGGGCACCGGATCTGCAATGCACGATTACAGGAATATCGCGGCGAAATTTTTCATGAGCTTCAGACACGGTTGCCAGTGGTATCAATTCACCTTTCAGATTGCAGGTTTCAAATTCGTGGGGCTCGCGCACGTCAATCAGCTGGAATTCCTTTCCGGAATCTATCCAGTCTTTCATTTCAAGGGGCGTGATTTCTTTAACAGCCATAATTGCTCCATCGAAGGCCAATGCCGATTGACAGGGCGAATATCCCGGAAGGGGGACAATTAGCAATTGTTTGTCTGGCGGACGGCCTCAGGTTCACAAAAGCCATAAAAGTAGCGAAGGGCCAGCAAGGCCAGCATTAATTCATAGTAATTTAGTCAAGATTCTCAGGAATGCGAATTTGCCCTGCATCCGCTGGTGCAACGACACCGCGCGGATTCTGCCAGCAGATTGATTTGATTTTAGCCCAGCCAACCGCAGTTACGGCGAAGCGTCCGCTTGCTTAGAACGCGTGATAACTGAGTGCTCAGTTACGCGCAGTGTGAGGCCCACCATAATCCAGAAGGGAAGCATGACGGCATCATCCAGAAAATAGCACTGATATAGTCCGGCGACAAGTAGTCCGGCTGCCCCAACTTTCCACGCCTCAAATGAACGCTCTGATTGTTTTACTACACGATGGATAAGCAAAGCAAAGAATGTGAGATACGCCATCAAACAGGGGATTCCAGCGATCGCAACAAAATGGAGTAGATCGCTGTGTGCATGCCCTCGTTGCAAAGTTTCATTTGCATACCAGAGAGCCGGGTTTGCCTGACTGACTTGCAATAGAACAGCTTCAATTGACGATTGAAAATGTCCGGGGCCAACTCCAAATAACCAGTTGTTTTGAATCAATGAGAAGGTTGAATTCCAGAGTAGAATGCGTTGATAGTCTGTGTGTTTTTCCTGACCCGTCAGGGAAATTATCAGGGAATATAAACGTTCATGTAAGTGCTCCGCAAATACGACTAACGTCAGGAATGCAATGAGTCCCAGTGCAATTGGAATGGCGACTCGAATGCTCTTTGCCTTCCAGTAGTGTCTGGCGTAGAGATACAATCCTAAGCCCATTGCGAAAACCGTTCCGATCATGGCCGACCTGGCGTTGTTGATCAAAAATATAATCGACGCGATTAAAAGTGCAAGACCCGCCTTCAAGGTTTCTGGTTTCAAAATGTTGCGCGGGGATTCAACGATCGGATCGAGCAAGCGAAACATCAGGACCGGAAAGATAAACATAATCAACGCGCCGAATGCAAGATGGGAATGCAGCAATCCCACAGGAATATAAATATGAAACATCAATGGAGTTCCGGCAAAGAATGTTCCTGCATGATGCTGATAACGATGGGCCGCGTTTGCTTCCCAACCGTACATCATATGCCATGGTAGATTGTTAAGTCGCCATTTGGAGAACATGCCCAGGAAACCGGACACGATTAGGATGATACTTGCGATCTTTCCTCAGCTGTTACTGCAAATACCCAGAATGCCATGCTCAATAGCATTAAGTCCTTTGTTTCTCGTTCAAATCCAAGACGAATGAATGTTCCAGGGGCTGAACTCTGGGCTGCGTGGAGTGCAAGAGACAAAATCTGCGCGGCGAAGATCCCGCATGCAGCCAGGAGCACTGGCTCTGCGGTTGGACCGGGCAATTGCTTTGCAGTCAATCGATCGCCAATCCAGGCGAGGATGGCGAATGCCAGGCTCATCTGAGAGAGGCTAATCGAAATAGGGAAGGTTACAACAGCTGTGCATCCTGCATACCAGGAGATACGGGAAAAAATGACTGAACGATTCAATATTGTTTGCCTCTGGAACAAAGCACGCCACTGTCAGCAAGATATATGGAGCGGAACGTAGTTACGGGCATTGCATTTTCAGTCTTTGCTATCATGGCGTTTTTCTTATTCAAAAAAGTCTCCAACGAAGAACGCGGAATTCTTGCATTCAAAGACAGGAGCGCTTTTAGTACCAATTCCTTTTTTGATTCGCGATTAGATCCTCTTGCTGTAGTGGATGGAAACCCGGACACTGCCTGGATTGAATCTATGCCGGGCCAGAGCAACTGCATTCGCGGGGAGACTGTAACAACCCGCGCAGATGAGCGGCCAGATTGCCTTTTTATTCAAATAGATCTGGGTTTTTCGCACAGACCGCATGTAAATCAACCGGAGAAAAATCCCCTTGAATCACTGGAAATTCGGAACCCTGGCAATGCGTACTCTCGTCCAAAACAGGTTCGCCTGGTTTTTTTTCTACAGGAAGTTGTGGATATAGACCGTGAACTCCGCCTTCCAACCCTGCCTCAATTCTGGACCTCGCGGGAAATAGTCCTTGCTGATACTGCTTCAAACAACGTGAGCCTTGATTTTCTGCCAACTCTGGAAGATACAGCTGTGTATCCGGGAAAAGTGAAACGCATCTGGATGCGCATGGAAATCGAGTCTGTCTATCCCGCCTCATCCAGTGCAGTTGCAATTTCTGAACTTTCCTATAAAAATAAAAAAGGGAGCGTGGTTCAATGAACCTGCCAGTAATTCGTACACTCAGCCGTGCCTGGGCTCGCTTCAATGAAGATGGATGTTTCTACCGCGCAAGTGCAATTGCGTATGCGTTGGTCCTTTCTGCTATTCCGTTGCT
>JAIOPQ010000092.1 GCA_021413825.1 Spirochaetia bacterium
CACCGCTATGGCATGCTATGCAATTTGCAAGGTATAGCTTGCGACCATCGGCCTTGAGCTCCTCTTCTGGAGAGACTGGCTCATCAACTGGTTTTTTCTTGCAATCTGCAAGGGCAAAGACTGCGAACAAACTAAGTAGTAATATATGCAATTTCATTGTTGATTTCCCTTTGTAGGATTTGTGGAAATGAAACAGGTCGGAAAAAATTCCGACCTGTTAAGCGTATTATTTAACCAGGAGTTCCAGAATCACGTAGAAGATGATCGCAAGGAGCAATCCGAAATGGATCACTGCCACTGGTTTTTCGATGAACTTAGTTGTGAAACCGTTGGTTGCAACAAGTGCATTGATTTCAATCAAAGCAACGAGTACACTAATCACAAGATAGTACAGTCCGATTGAGCCGGCTGGATTTACGTTCGTCGCAAGGTTTGAACCTGCAGCCATGAAAAACAACAGACCGATTGAGAAGAGTGTGTTTGTACGGGAAGCCAGGAAAGCCCTGCGAGCAAGCACTGGAAGATTTTCTACTTTCTCACCGTTTGCTGCAGCGATGGCTTTTTTCTGCCGCGGCCAGATCACAAACCAGACGTTAGCAGCCATGATTAGACCCATCAAAATCCCAGGGTAAATCTTAACTGGCCAGCCAGTAGTGAGCCATTCACCGAATGGGATACCGCCGCCGTTCAAGTGATATTTCAGGCCAATCAGCAGAAGCCCACTGAGTACGGTGAACGCCGCGCCCCATCTGAAATACCAGAGAGCCCTTGGGACCAGTTTTTGCGTAGCCGCCGTTTTTGTGTTGGCGTCCGTTTCAGCAAAGAAAGGACCCTGAACAAAGTTAAAATACCAGAGCATTCCAATCCAGGCGATGCCGAATATGAAGTGGCTCCATTTGAGCAAGAAGTATAAGCCGGACTTGCTTAAGAGTGCTAATTCCATTGATTCCTCCACGAGATGCGTAATCCACGATTGCTGCTGCGCGTCATGGATCAAATGAAAATACTAACAAATATCAGCTTGTCAAGGGGATTCTTGAGACTGAGTATCAGCCGCATCTCATTTGTGCCCTCTGGCTCCGTGTTGGCCGTTATCCTCTTTAAATGTGTGAGTGGACTTTAAAAATGGAACTTTGGAGGGCATAATGAACGATTTATCGAGACGCGACTTACTGAAGAAAGGGGCACTTGTTGGGGCCGCTGGAGTTGCCGTGAGTTTCCTGGCTTATTGCAAGAAGAAGGCTGTCGAAGAGCCTATGGCAGAGATGGACGCTTGCTCTGACCTTTCCAGTTTGACTGCGGCAGAAAAGGAAATGCGCACTACGCTCAAGTATGCGGACAAATCAGACAAGGCTGACACTTGCGCGGGATGCCAGTTCTTCACTGCAGGAACTTCTGCCTGCGGAAAGTGCACAATCTTGAAAGGGCCAATCATGCCAGGTGGCTGGTGTGCTTCCTGGGCTAAGAAAGTAGGCTAAGAATCTTAGCAGGCTGCTCAATCGAGCAGCTTGCTAAATCGATGGGCGTTCCACCGCGCTTATTTTATTTTGAGCGCGCATGACGCTCACTAAACTCCTCGAAGACTTTCCCTGGCCTGTGCGGTATCTCGCGAAAGGCAAGCCGCTGAACTGGCTCTGGAATATCAAAGTTCAAGTTCCTCCTGACAAACTCTGGCCGCAACTAGCGGACACGTCTCGCTTTAATCAAGCCATGCAAATGCCTCAAATGAAGTTCGAGGAAAAAGATGGAGTGTTGCGCGGATCCTCAACGAATCTTGGAATAGTAAGCGAATGGTTGGAAGTCCCGTGGGCATGGAATTTTGAACGCAGTCTAACTAATTCTCGGGAGTATAGCCGGGGTTTTGCGCATTTTCTGCGAGTTGTTTATGTTCTGGAAGCTGCAGAAGAAAATCGCTCAACCAATTTGACCATATACTTTGGTTGGGTTCCAAAACTCGTCGGAAGACTTGTTTTGATTCTGTTTCAGTATCCGCTTAAAAAGAGTTATCTCAAGATTCTGAAGGAAATTGAAGCGGCTCATAAGAAAGGGAGCGCATCTCCGACTCATGTCTTTTCTCCCAAAGTAACTCTGGCTGCCGGAGCAGATACAAGACTTGTTCAAATAAGAAACGAACTGCTCCAGAAGAATCCAAAGGATCTGGTCGATCGCTTTATTAAATATGTAACAACTGCGGATGATCTGGATCTGTACCGCATACGTGCGTTAGCCCTGGCGGCGGACTGGGGAATTCCTGGCAGTCAGATGCTGAAACTCTGTTTGTATGCAACGCGAGCAGGCCTGTTGAACATAAGCTGGGATGTCATATGCCCGCATTGTCGGGGTGTCAGGCAGGAAATGGGCACCCTTGGCGACGTGCCAAAACGCGGAGCCTGCGATGCCTGCGAAGTGGAATTTGAGAACGACACTGAGAACTCACTTGAGATTACCTTTCACCTTCATCCTTCTGTCCGCACAGTCCCCAGGGTTTTCTTCTGCAGCGCGGAGCCAGCCAGGAAAGCCCACATAACGTTGCAACAGCACGTTGCTGGCGGTTCAGAGTACAGAACCAGGCTTTCACTTAAAGGCGGAAAGTACCGCTTAAGAGTCAAAGGAGAAAAAGGCGCCGGGCAACTTCTGATAGCCCCTGATTCTCCGGCCACGGAATTGCTCTGGTCTGCTGGAAATGAAATCCCGCGCGTAGAAGCCCAGGGGAACCTCAATGTATCTATCAAAAATCCAACTACGGAAATACGTAGCTTCACAATTGAAGAAACAGTCTGGGACAATAATACACTGAAACCCGCAGCACTCTTTAACCTGCAGGAATTCCATGATATGTTTGCCGCGGAAGCATTGTCTCCTGACTTGCAACTGGAAATAGGCGAGCAAACAATTCTGTTTACGGATATGGTCGGGTCGACTCGGTTCTATGCCACCATTGGCGATTCACAGGCGTTTGCGGCCGTGAAAAAACATTTCGAGGACGTGTACGGTGTGGTGCGCGAATGCAATGGGGCAGTAATTAAGACGATTGGGGACGCAGTAATGGCCTCGTTCGCAAATCCGCCCGATGCACTAAGAGCCGGGATTGCTATGCAAAAAATGTTTGGTCAGGGCCGCGAAGATTCACCCATTCGTTTAAGAATTTCAATTCATTCGGGACAGTGCATTGCAGTAAACCTGAACAGTGGGATTGATTTCTTTGGGTCAACCGTGAATGTTGCTGCCAAGATTCAGGCACTGGCGGGAGCACATCAGATCGTTTTTACTGAGAAGTTTGTCGAAAATGAAGAGGTGCGGCTGGCTCTTGAGACGGATCGTTTGCAGCCAGAGGCCCTGAAATACGATCTCGTTGGTGCGGATCGAAGTTTAACAGTATACAGAATACAAATTTGATGTTTAATTAGAATAATGCCGACGCGTCACAAAGGCACTCGGCGCGAAGGCCTTGTTCTTGGCGCCTGGATTAAGATGAACCGTGCCCTCGGTGTGCTCTCGGGGCGGATGGAGAAACTTACCCTTGAATATGGACTTACCCCGGGTCAGTTTGGATTGCTCGAGACCCTGTATCATCTGG
>JAIOPQ010000102.1 GCA_021413825.1 Spirochaetia bacterium
ATCTTTCCGGTATAGAGTTTAATACTGTCCGGCGTAAAGCGGAGCGTTACAGGAACGGAACCATTGGGAGCAACAAGGAAACTATCTTGAAGAGAAATAAAAATGTTGTCCAAAGAATGGATGGAAACTATCGCCGTATCATTCCCGATATTCTTAATGGTGATCACCGAATCTCGATGACTTCCGATCTTCACCGGACCAAACGCGATCGGTTCGGAAAGGAATACCAGTTGTACGAATTTCTGCTGATAGGCAAGACCACCCAGAAAGACTGTATCGACCGACGAGGGTGAATCACTCGTGATCAATAGGAATGATCCCTTCAAACCGGGTGTAACGGGAGTAAAACGGATCGTATCGTCAACAGTTTGATTTGGAGCAATTGTAATACCGTTAAGACGTGTACTAAAGATGGAATCCTGACTGATGATCGACAAGATATGGAGAGTATCTCCGCCGCTGTTCATCAGAGAAAGTACTTTCTCTTTGTAATTACCAACGGCAACCTCGCCGAAATTCAACGGATTTGGAAGAGCAACCAGCATCGGTTTTGCCGGCGGATGGATTGACGTATCGCTGTATCCCGAAAAATTATATTGCGGCCAGTTGGAAGTCGTCACGAACGATCCGCCGACCAGCACGGATTGGGATTGGATCAGCGGAACAATTGCAGAGACTTCCGACGCGACCATTCCCGACCGCCATGAAGAGACCGCTCCGGTGATCGGGTCAAGCGTTGCGATATAATCAGTCCCTTTGATCGAGCCGATCGGATTGAATTGTCCGCCGACATAGAGTTGATTTCCCGCCAATGTTACGACCGATACTTTATATCCGATCGGTGAAAAACTCGATGAGAATCCATTGAGAAGATTTCCGGTTGCGGCATCAACAACTGCAACGCTTGGTGATGATGTTCCGTTAACCGTTGAGAATGAACCACCCAGATATACTTTGGATCCATTGACAAAAATTGAATAACAGGTTGAACTGAGCGTCGGGCTCCAACCGGTCAGTTGATCGGTTGTCGTGTCGAACGCGGCGATCATCGAACGATTCAAACCGTTCACTTGCGAGAATGAGCCCCCCGCATACACGATGGAACCCGAAACACATAACGATTGAACAACCGTGTAATCAAACGTCGGTTTGAAGCTCAATAATTTTCCGGTCGGAATATTATATGCAATAAGTCCGTAATTACCGGCAGCATATAATCTGTTCCCCG
>JAIOPQ010000084.1 GCA_021413825.1 Spirochaetia bacterium
ATCGGAAAAACCCTTCAGCCTACCGCCATACTTTGCATTTCAGCGCACTGGCTAACGCGTGGAGTACGAATCATGTCCAATGAAGTCCCCAAAATCATTTATGATTTTGGGGGATTTCCGGATGAGCTGTATCAGGTTCAATATCCGGCTAAGGGAAGTGTGGACCTTGCAAAGCGCGTAAACGAACTTCTACCTGGTTCAACCCTGGACGATAGCTGGGGTCTGGATCACGGCACCTGGTCTGTTCTAAAAAGAATGTTTCCCGAGGCTAATGTTCCTGTAATCCAGTTGAGCCTTGACATAAACCTTTCAGCGCGTGCGCATTATGAACTTGCAAAAGCCTTACGGCCGCTACGCGAAGAAGGAGTATTGATTCTTGGAAGTGGGAACATCGTGCATAACTTACGCATGGCCGATTTCAGGAATCGCACGCCTGCCTTTCCGTGGGCCACTGATTTCGATTCTATCGCAAAACAAGCTATTCTTGATCACAATCACGACAGACTGATTTCATATGAAATCCTGGGACAATCTGCGCACCTATCTGTGCCCACGCCCGATCATTACTGGCCATTGCTCTACACCCTGGCCGTTCAAGACTCGAGCGATACAGTCACATTCCCCACGGAGGGAATTGATCTGAGTTCGATTTCAATGCGAAGTGTTCGTCTGGGCTAGCTATTTCTTGCCTTTTGATTTCTTTGGACCGAGTAATTCGAGCGGGAATGAATCCTTGAACGATTTAATCTCAGCCGATTTCTTGAGCGGATTCCATTTCAGGAGCTTAGCGCAGAGATCAGCCACTTTCCTGGTTGTAGCGTCACCAGGATAACCTGCAGCGCCGATTGCCAGCCTGCGCAATAGAACATCGCTTAAGCTCTTTGCAGATTCATTCTGAATTGCAAAAACCACCTGAGCCATAATATCGAATTTGCCCGGTTCATCTGACACGCGTTTTAGAAGCGACGCGTCCTTCTTTGCCAGATCAAGCACGTCTGTGTATTCTGTTCCATACATGGTAAATAGATGATTCAGAACGTTATCCGGCACTCTGTGGTTCACGAGTGCAATCTGTTCCCAGAGTTCGGTTGCGGAAGCGGCAAAGGCAGGGAAGCCGACAAGCGGATCTTCATCAGTGCGAACATCCTTGATGCGTGCACTGGCTGTGGGATCAAGCTTGTTGAGCACTGGCAATACGTGATGAATTACATCTTCACCCAGCTTACGCGACGTGGTCCATTTTCCGCCGACTACTGAAACCAGACCTTCGAGTCCGGACTCAGCGCCGTGATCGTAGATTTCATATTTGCGCGATGCACGGTACGTGCTCTTGCCTGAGAACACGAGCGGACGAATTCCAATCGGCACGTGTTTAACTTTCTCCCGCGTGAGTGGTGAGCCCGGAAGGAATTCGTTTACAAGGTCAATTAGCCCCTGGACATCTTCCTCCGTCGGACGCAGGTTATCTGGATGTCCCTCATACGGAGTGTCCGTTGGGCCAATCAAAGTCATGCCTTCCCATGGAATCATGAGGCAGTGATGACCTTGCTTGTTGCGGACGAAGAGAGTGTTATCGCCAATCAAACGCTCGGTAATCAGATGAATCCCTTTTGAGCGCTGAACTTTATGAATAGAGTCTTTCTCTACGAGTCCAAGCACAATATCCATCCAGGGACCAGATGCGTTTACGATTACTGTTCCCTTTGCACTGTGTTTTTTTCCGGTAATTGAATCTGTGAATTGTACGGTATCGAGTTGTCGCGTTCCTGGTTTAAAGCTAAATCCCGTTACTTTACAATGATTGAGCATTCTTGCGCCGGCTTGCTCCGCTGTTTTTACAAATGCAAGTGCAAGGCGCTCAGGATGAAGACTCTGATAATCGTAATAAATAAACCCACCCTTCAACTGGTTGGCATCAATTCGCGGCTCTCTCTTTAAGAATTCCTCGCGCGAAAGCCATTTTGATCCGGGTGAGAGTTTGTCCTCTGGAGCGCCAAGATTCCTATCGTATGCCAGCAAGTCGTATGTTGTAAGTCCTGCCTGCAACATGAATCGACCTGGATTGCTCCATTCATAAATGGGAACAAGGAACGGCATAGGGCGACTGAGGTGACCTGCGGCCAGGCCCAGGATACGACGCTCAGCGAGCGATTCACGTACGAGTGAAAACTCAAAATTCTCCAGATAACGCAATCCGCCGTGCAATAGCTTGGAGGTCGCGGCAGAAGTCGCACAAGCGAAATCGTCTTTCTCAACACAAAGCGTTCGAATCCCTCGAACTGCAGCCTCGCGAGCTACAGAAACGCCGGTAATCCCACCGCCAACGACGATAAGATCAAACGGTTGTGAAAGATCAGACAGATTTCGTTCGATTTTCAAATTAGGCTCCGTAGCTTTTTTTCTTGATTAAGATTCGCCGTTCGATTTCAAAAATCTTCTCTGCGATCTTCTCCTTACCCATGTCCTTCTTATCGTTCTCTTTTATGAAGAGATCCGCACCAAACTTATCGAAGGCCTCTTTTGTTTTGATGTTCTTCACGCCAATCAGTTGCACGTGCAGAATTCCAGTTCCGGGCACTGGGCCTTCTTCCTTTGCAAGAATGCGCGAAAGTGATCCAACTGTATCGCCGGAAATCGCGGGGGCAGTGTGATAGCCCTCCGTATAACCCAGATCCCAGAGCATGTTCTCCGTAAGATCACGACTTGCAAGGCCGCACAACCATCCAAACACCAGGCCGCCATATACAATAGGCTCACCGCTCATTGGACCGGAAAGCCCTGCAGAATAAAGACGATCATAATGCAATGGATGAGTATTGCCCATGCGATATGTCCAGGGGACATGCTCGTCTGTGATGGTGCGCATGTTTTTATGCACAAGAATTTGTCCTGCTTCAAAATCTTCAAAGTAGGTGTTGGCCAGAGTATGCATGCGCATATCAGCGTTAAGCGATTTAGCATCAGGGAATTCTAGCGTTGGGCCGGACACAACAGGAAATGGTAAGCTTGCATCTCCCCGTTTTGGGGCGGATTTTCCATCACCGGCCGGGATCATGATTTTTCTTTCGTATTGAATTACGACTTCACCGCGCTGATTGATCCCCAGTGTGCTTACGTGCACGATGCCTGGTTTACCTTCCCCTCTCGCTTTCTTTGAAAGAACTTTTGTGCGGCCTGTCAGTGTGTCCCCTGGATAAACAGGCTTGAGGAACTGAACGTTGTAATAACCAAGATTTGCTATTGCTTTCTCAGAATTGTTCTGAACGCCAAGCGACAGAATTACGTTGAACACCTGCAATGGATGCACGAGCAAATCTGAAAAGCCGTGTGCCTGCGCGTAGGGTGCTGAAAGAAACAGCGGGCAGGATTCATGGAATGTAGTCGCAAATTCTTGAGCAAACGTTCGATCGATTGTGAAGGCCCTGGGGTGAAGGAAAACGTCGCCATCAACGAAATCGTCCAGAGTACGACCGTAGTCTTTTTGAACGAACTTTGAGATATCTGCGGGGATAGTGGGTGCTTTTTCAGCAACCGTTGTAAGAGGAAACTTTGCCATAACCAGGTTTTGGGAGCCAGACGGCCCGATCAAGTGAAACAAAGGTGTAAATCAGTTGAAAGACTGCCTGAATTCAAGGGGAGAAACGCTGGTCTTCTTTGTTGAAAAGCTTGTTAAACGATTGCGGATGCTCGAACCCAGGCGTTCGGGCAATCTCGCCGACAGACAGATTGGTCAGGTAGCCCGGCGAAAGGTGTAATGCGTCCGCAAGCGATTGTACCGTCAGTATCTTTGTAGCTAGAATCTGCATTGTTGTATCCATATCGCTTTCCGATGCGCCGTATAATGTTACGTAAAACGTAGCGTTCACTCTTCTCAATTTTTTTGGGCGATGGCTACGAGTTTCCGCATACAAATGTTGACCGGAGGCCTAAATGATTCAGGCAAGGTTATGCAAACCCAGACCCGAAGACGCGCTGTTGATTCTCCTATTGCATTTAACATGCAGAACGGAAACACAAGGGACGATTGGGGTAAGATAGTCAGGCTCTACGGGGTTCAGTTCATCATTAGGATTCATCTGCGCAAATGCGAATTCAGGCAAGTGCGACTGATGTTACAAGAAAAGCGCATCGTTGCGGAAGCTGATTTGCTGTTTCTTGCCAGTGCGCTTCAACGTATGGAAGAGCAGGCTCTTGTAGAAGAAGAGTTGAAGATTCATGTGGATTCAATCCAGGAATTACGTCAATTAGCCGACCTTCGGATTCAGCTAGCTTCGCAACAACGTGCAAATCAGCCTGTGCAGTCCGTTCAACCGGATCCAACCCCACATCACGAAGATCCGTACGCTGATTTGTAAGTCCCGAATTTACGCTGTAACAAAGGTACTGTCAGCCCCCCCTGGTGTAACAACCCTTTGCAGTAGCATGCCTCGTCGCTGGGCAAATCAATAACCTACTTCTTTGCCCGTTTCTTTGTAACCGGAACCAGAGGCGTATGAACTTTCAATTTCTGCGCCAATCGCACTGGTGCATCCTCCCCGGAACGAACCTCAGTTCTGTTTTCGTCGAGTACGCAAGCCAGTTCCATTCCAAAAAATAGAATCTGTGTGCAGACCAGGAGCAGAATCATTCCAACGGGTACAACAGCCCAGACACCGTATAGTTGGCCTGTGTTCGCAAAGCCAGTAATCCAGATCTGAAATCCAATTACAAATCCTAGCAATCCAGTTGAAGCAAACCATGCTCCAATTGCGGCTGAACGCGTTGTAATTGGGTGAGTTGGAATATAGCGATACGAAAGTGCGATTACGGAAAATACCATTCCATAAAATAGAACCCACAATGTTGCACGCGATAAGAAGGTCAGAATTGTGGAGGAATGATCTTGCTCAATAATTGCAAACTCAACAAGGGGATGCCCCTTCCTGTCTGTTTCTGAAGTTAATTTTGGTTTTCCAATTATTGCGTAGGTTCCGTTTTCACCTACGAGGACCGTGCGATCGTCCGGCAAAACCTCATGAGCATAGAATGTTGTATTGCGCAGGATTGAATTGGTCACACCAAACCAGTTCTTTCCGCTGTCTGAAGTATATCGCATCAATCCATCGTCGCCATAGATAAATCCAGTTCCATTGCCCGTTAGTCGGATTCCGTGCACATGATCCTGCGACCGCAATTCCGGAAACTCAGTTCCCTTGTTATCTTTTATCCACAGGGCTCCGCCTGCAATGTAGAGTTTCCCCTTTTCATCTCGCTCCATTGCATCGATTCTAAGCGATCTTGCTCCATACTTTTCTTCAAATGGTCCGAGCCAGGTTTCACCGCCATCTTCACTTTTGAGTACGCGCCCCGTACCCGTAATGTAGATTTCAGATTTGGTTCCATTCTTTACCGGAAGAATTCGGTTAAACACGCTACCGAAACATTGCATATCATACCCGGCAGGCTTTACTTCAAGGAGGCAGCTTCTTGAACCGACTGTAGCAAGAACCAGGGCCCGGCCTTCCGGTAGTGCAAGCATGTCTTCAAAAATCGGAATTCGCAGCCCTGACTGCCCCTTGAATGCAAACAGTCTGAAGTCAAACGTTCGACCATTGTCGTGAGAGAAAAAAAGCGCACCAGTTTCACCCAGGACATAAAGCATTCCATCCGCCGCATCAATCCTATTCAGTTCGCGCAAATCCTTGCTCTCAATTTGTCGAGCCGGTGTGTCTCCAAGTATCTCCCAGGATTTCCCAACCTTGCCTGTGGCCAGATCGAAATAAACATCCTTGTAAGGGGCGCGCATGTCTATCTTTGATTGGAGAGTAAAATACCCGTCCGATTTATTCTCACGCCATTTTAGCGTCTTGCCCAGCATCCAGAGAGTATCGCCGTTTAACGTTACAGATTTCCATTCCGGTGGTTTGAGCTGAACGAGTCCGTACTGCATTGTCCCCGCAGTTAGTGTAATGAACGCCGGGACAATAATTATGCCCGAGATATAAAGCGCAAAACGATAGTGGATTGGTCTTTCATGTAGAGACCGTGCAATGTGATTAAACGAATCTTCAACGTGGCGCAGCACGCTGGCTGCGGAAATAATCATAAATACAATACCAACAAAAGCAATTGCATTTGCACGAATTAGAATCTCGTCGAGGACGCGCAAAAATTCCGTAGAGTCTTGAATGCCGTACGCGCCCATAAAACGCGAAATGTAGGCGCGAATTGTT
>JAIOPQ010000085.1 GCA_021413825.1 Spirochaetia bacterium
TGTATAGCAAATCTGAAATGACGGTGTTGCTCAAAGCAACCGGGTTAAAGCGAATTCGCGTCTACGGTGACTTTGAAGGAACACCCTTTGACAGATTGAAGTCCTTGCACCCGGTGTATGTCGGAGAACGATGAAGGATACTCCTTTCCCATTCCGACAGTTTCCCTGAGCATTCGCGACCGATGAGTCTCGCGCCCCGCACCAGGCCGAGACCACGGTACTCTGGCTACTTCTTAGCTGCGGCTTCTACTGCCAGTTCAAACTTCTTCTTAAGTCCCTTGCCAGCCACAAAGTGTACACACTGGCACTCTTCGAACTTCTTGTTCTTGTCTGTGGGCGCGCATTCTTTGATTTGCGGGCCTTTGATCATTCCACCGCGAACGGAAGTTATGATTACTCCAGTTGATTGGCCGTCGAGTGTACCTGATTGCGCCTGGATTGTTTCCCCAATCATTTTACGAATGATATTGTCCTGGGCCTGAAGGCCAGTTGCATCGACGCAGGTGGATCTCATCATGGCTGGACTGTCCTGGTCGATTGCAAGCTTGCTTGCACGACCTGCAAGCCGCATGTAGAAAACATCCTGTTCATTTTCAACGCGCCAGCCCTCTATTTCTTCTGCGTTGGAAACGCTGTCAGCTGTGGAACGACAACTTGCCAGAAATCCAAGCATAAGGATACCGGCGACTGCATGTTTTAGTTTCATTGATTTCTCCACTCTTAGTTTGACGAATTTATTCCCGCGATGTTCAGACAGTTTTTGGGTTTTAGAACCGCCTGAGCTTTGTTACGATTTCATTTAATACCATGTCGTAATCCTTTTTTTGTACCAGGACGGCGTGAACGGCAGATGAAACAGGATATTTATCCGGAGCAAGTTCGATCAGATTTGGAAGTGAGCGAATTCCAAACAAGCCAGCCGTTTTCTGATCCGGTTTTGCAGTGCCATAGATGAAATCGTGTCCGTAGCGTCTGTCGCGCGAATCCTGGCCAAAGCATGCAAGCATCAAATCAGTCATTCCTGAAAGCCCGTCGAAGGTTGCTGGATTTCCACCGAGCGTAGATCCAATTTGTTTGAGTTCCTGGAAGATTCGATTGGACACGTGAAACAGTGCATTGTCAGCATTTCCACCCAGGTTCTTTTCATAGTAACCATCGAGTAGACCAATTCCGAGCGCAAAAATATTCTTAAGCGCGCCGCCAAGCTGAACGCCACGCACATCATCCGAAACAATTGCAGGTCTAGTAAAAACGTAACCAGTGCTGAATAGCTTACAAATGTGCTCTACCAGATCCTTGTTGTGAGCTGCAACTTCGTATCCGGTAAGCTTTCTTTCAAGGACCTGTTCAGGATAGTTTGCGCCGGCAATTGCAACAAAGCGATTGGGGTCTAGATCATAGAAATGCTGTAAGTCTTCCAGGATCAGGCCGTACTTTGAACCTGTGAATCCCTTTACAATATTTACAATTGGTCCCGTGGCCTTTTGTAAATACAGTTTGGCTCTGGAGTAAATTTTGTCCAGTTCCCATGGGCGTGCGGCCTGAACGAATAACGTTCCGGATTCAATCTCAGTGGGGTTTGCAGTAAACGTAATGTTCGGTGGAAGCTTGAACAATGGGAAATGATCTATGTCAAGGGCCTTTTCTGTAAACTGCTGGGCCTTCTCGGCGTCATCCATGTAGATTGTAACAGAAACATTCTTGTTCGCAAGAATTGCGGCCGCAGCTGTTCCGTAAGGTGAATGTCCAAGAACTACAACTCGTTCTGTCGGTGCCTTAGTTTTCTGAATAAGTACGTTGCTTGCAACGTCGTCGCCTTTATACAAATTGCGATATGTCCCATGACGATGCTTGTGCAGATTCTGGCCAATCAGGAGTGCCAGGTTGTCAATTACGAATTGCTTCTTATCGCCTAGATCAGGAATTTCAAGACGTTGCACAGAGTCGGGTAACGTCTGCATCTGGCTCTTTGTGAGTTCGCCTACGAGCACTGGCTTACCTAAGACAAGTTTTCCTTTTGCAGCATTGAATAGAAATGACTGCGCTGGAAGGATTTCCTCGGTGCCTGCAAGAGAAACTGGCACAATGATTTTGTTTGCTACGTAGTGATAGACTGTGTCTACAAAGTTAATGAGCTTACCTGTGCGACTGCGCGTCCCTTCAGGAAAGATTGCGATTACCTTGCCATCCTTTTGTAGCTGATTGGCCTGCCTGAACGCACGCATATTGATACGCGTCATCAAATCCGCCAGGCCAGGATTCTCAGTCATGTCGAGCTTTGAGCAGACCAGAAGCGTATCAAACATATAGAGACCGAGTCGTGTGAAATCCGGTTCGAATGCCAGTCTACCTGCAATGAAAACCAGGCTATCGGCAAGCTTGCGCGCATCTCCTCCTTGGCGGTAGAGCAGGTTATAGATTGCCGGCGCGTCCAGATGACTTAAATGATTGGAAATGAGGGTTACAGGATATTTGCCGAGCAGCGGGAGAATGAGTTTGAGATTTTCCAGACCTTCAACTGCGAAATTTCGCATGATGGGGTCCAGGAACGTTGCCATAAAATCGCGCAATTCACCGATTTGCCTGGTGTGCACTCCAACTTGCTCGAGCACCTCAGGATTGCGGAAGCTGTCCATTACTTGAGGCATGGGAGTCGACCCGGACAGTTTCAGGAAGGTCATGAGGATTTCTTTGGCTTTGTCCTCGGGCATGCCAACCTGCATAAACCCTTCAATATTGCGGAAAAAT
This sequence comes from Spirochaetia bacterium, assembly GCA_021413825.1. Taxonomy (GTDB): domain Bacteria; phylum Spirochaetota; class Leptospiria; order Leptospirales; family Leptonemataceae; genus JAEUSB01. Next base: position 2,749 of record JAIOPQ010000085.1, read on the forward strand.
TCGCGCTGCCAGGGTGCGTGGGTTGCGCCTGAGTGGTCTTTTGCTGTCTGTTCGGTCATGTCTGTCTGTCCTCCGGGGTGAGGCGGCAGGCAAGCAAATTTCATTGACAGGGCTAATGTGCCGATGCAGATAAAAAGAGTTCCTGAAAATGCCCAAGAAACCGGTCCGCAAAACATCCTCCGGGTCAAAATCGACCCGGGCCACACAGTCTCCTGAAACGGAAGCGATACAGCCCGTCCAGACCAGGCCTTCGCGCTGGGATGAGTTTCGCGCCTGGTTCGATGACTACCGCGAACGCCTTCACAAGAAGGGCCGCGAGCGTTTAACCATCATGGTTATTCCGCACACAGAGAAACAAATCTTCAATTTACACGTTAACCTGTACACAGTCGTCGGCGCAATTGCTGTACTCACAATTGTGCTCATGGTTTCTATCCTGACTCTGGTTGGAAAAAGCGGCGAAGACATTCAATACTACGATATGGGTCTCACCAATTCGCAATTCAATGTCCAAACAACCCGCATGGCAGAAGAAATGCTTCCGCTGCACAATTTGATTCAAACATATTCCAATACAATTGCAGAACTATATTTCAAATTGGACGGCGAACCCTTGCAGGAAGCGCAGGGTGGGGCTGCCGGAACTGTACTGACTCAGGAATTACAATCGCTCAAGACTCTTGTGGAAGAATGCAAGAAGCTTGGCGAAGATTGCGATCAAGCTCGAACAGAAGAGATTCTAAGACGGGTCATTTATCTTTCGCGCCAGGACAATCAAAACCTTAGACACGCGGTTTCTCTTTCAGATAAGATTCTAGCACAGTTGAAAACCAAAGAGAAGAAGAATCTACTGAAAAACACGCCAAGCATATGGCCCGTTAAGGGTTATGTGCTTGCCCCGTACGGCTGGCAGGTTGATGCAATGCGCGGCAGAAAAGTTTTCCGCTCAGGTCTTGAAATTGGAGCACTCCCTGGTAGCGAAGTTGTAGCAACGGCCCCAGGCGAAATATCTCTAGTAGATTACAATCCGGAGCTTGGGTTACATGTATGGATCGGACATCGATTTGGAATGCGCACATTGTATGCGCATCTTGATCGTGTGACGATTGCAAAGAATGATAAAGTCCAGAAGGGCCAGCTCATTGCATATTCTGGCAAAACGGGAATGACGTCCGTACCCATGGTCTATTATGAGGTACATGTGGGGACAGTCGCTTATAACCCCTATGCATTTCTCAACCACATCCAGGACGAATGGCTAAACCCGAAGAATTTATAGCAGTCAATAGCCTCATCGGCGAAGGTTCTGAATTCCGCGGGGAATTCAAAGTCAAAGACGCCATTCGAATTGACGGCTATTTCAAAGGCAGCATCATCACAGAAGGAAAGGTCGTAGTTGGCAAGAATGGAATTCTTGAAACGGATCTTCGCGCTGGAATCGTAATCGTTGGCGGAGAAGTCCGCGGCTCAATTCACGCGACGCGTCGTGTTACTCTTTTATCCACCTGCAAATTGGAAGGCGATATTGTAACTAGAAGTCTGCTTGTAGAAGATGGTGTAAAGTTCGAAGGTCGCTGCACAGTCTGTTAACAGCCGCTGGTTCGCGGTGGAATTGGCATGCTGTTAAGCATTCCCGATGACAGCGGGTTGTGAGGTACGCGGAATCCAATAGGATATGCGCACGGCTTCATTGACGTGGGTTTTTCAAGCACTCAATGAGAATCAGGTTAGCTACATTGTTGTCGATGGGCTCGCCGTCGTTGCGCATGGATATGGGCGATTGACCCATGAAGTAACTGAACGACTTCTGGCTGCCCATAAGCGCAGAGCGCATAAGAATTTGACAGTCGACCAACCTGAAAACTTGTAACCGCATGCAAACTAGCACGATCGCCTGGCTCATTGCCCTCACATCCGGAATCGTTATTGGTCTTTTTCCAGTTATCATGATGTTCTTGAGTTGGGCTTTCACGGGGTTTCGCGGCGATATGTTGGGCGAGGCTGGTCACGCAGTCTTCCTCTGGTATTTGATGATTTCGCTGCCAATCGGTGGAGTTGTCGGAGTGATTGCAATCATCGGGCTTGTCATAAACGCACTGCGCTAGCTGGCCCGAATATAAAGCGGCGCAGGGTGGAAGCTCACTTTCACACTGCGATAGTTAATTGGAAGCTGCTTAGAATGCTCATGAAACTTAATTTGCGCTTTCCGCAAGCTGGCCTTGAGGTGCTCAAAGGTTCGTTCGCAGACACCGGTCGCCGGTCTCTCACAGCTGAGACGTACCTCAATCAGGTTCCTCTCGTTTATGGT
>JAIOPQ010000086.1:0-42949 GCA_021413825.1 Spirochaetia bacterium
TGAAGTGATATTCTTCCAACCTGTAAGTCTGGAATCACTTCTGACAATTGTAAAAATCCAGGTTGATAAGCTGATTGCCCGGGCCCTGGAGCAAAGCCTGAAGCTTAAGGTTGACCCGGCCTTGCTTGAATGGCTGGCGAAGCGTGGCCATGATCCGCAGTTTGGAGCAAGGCCGCTTAAGCGGTTGATCCAGAAGGACGTGGGCAATCTGCTTTCGCGCATCATTCTGAAAGGCGAATTCGATACCCAAAAGACGTATACTCTGTCTTTGAAAGACGATCACCCCGTTCTCAAGGGGTGATCGCGTCATCGCCTCGAAATTCTTTGCTGGCGTTGCCTGGTCTTCCCCAGGGGACTTCTGCGTTCCTCTGGGGTTACTGACCTGGCTGTGTTATTCCAGGAATTGACGTTGTCCGCTCACGCTCGATTGTGAAGGTCGGCCATGATCAACGCCCCGATTCCTGTCCATGAAGACGAACGTCTGGCTGCACTTCGCAGATACGAGATTCTAGATACAGAGTCGGATGAAGTTTTTAACGAGCTAACCCGACTTGCCTCATCTATCCTGAAAGCTCCCATGAGTTTGATTAGCATTGTAGATGAATCGCGTAACTGGGTGAAGTCTGGAGTGGGAATAGACGCTGGATTCGAGATGAAGCGTGAAATGGCCTTTTGCGCGCATGCAGTTGCGCAGGATGATATGCTTGTAGTGCCTGATTTGAAAGAAGACCAGCGCTTCAGCGATCATCCCATGACTGAGCCTCAGGGTGGAGGCGTCCGTTTCTATGCAGGTCAGCAACTGCGCACAGCAGAGGGACAGAACATTGGAACGCTCTGTGTTCTGGACAACAAGCCGCGTCAGTTCACTCCTGAAGAGCGCGAAACCCTGCGCATCCTGGGTAGGCAGGTAATGTCTCAATTGGATTTGCGGCGGAGTTTGCGCGAATTGACTTTGATGAATCGCAAGGCCCTTGCGCTTGAGTCGATCCTGCGGCGCTATACATCGAGGAGCATCTGGGAACGCGCTGACGTTTCTGCAAGCGTTGGAGGTGTTTCACTCAAGGACGAAGTGCGCGATCATGCATGTTTGTTCCTGGATGTGGTCGGTTTTACACGTTATGCGGAAACGCACTCCGCCGAAGAAGTGGTCCAGATTCTTAATGATTACTTCAATCCAATCGTACATAAGATCCACGAAGCGGGAGGCGATGTAGACAAGTTTGTAGGCGATCAGGTGTTTGCGATTTTCGACAGGCCTGAAGCTGCAATCCAGGCCTCCCTTCTGGCTCGTAAATGCATCGATGATTTAGGCGCGCAGAGATTTGCTGCGGGCAAGACTCATCTGGAATTCAGAATTGGGCTAAACTATGGTCCTGTGGTCAGGGGAAATGTTGGGGGCGACTCCCGCAGTGACAATACATTGATTGGCGATGTAGTCAACGTGGCCGCGAGATTACAGAGTGTATGCGAACCAGGCAGGATACTGGCCTCACAATCCATTGCAAGCGCCGCAGAAGGCATGGCACGCGTTGAAAAACGTGTTCTATTGAAACTCAAGGGTAAAGAAGAGCCAGTGACGGCGCTCTATCTAGCCCCGCTCTGAAACAGCACCGCTGTTTGCCCTTCTCTGGTTGTGTTTCAAATTAATGACAAACCTGCCCATTCCGGCAGCGCCGATTTCTTGATTTTGGGGGTTGCTTTTTGTTCGGCGGCGCTCCATTCTAGATTTACGAAGGAGTTCAAAGTTGGAACGATATATTAAGAAGATACTGGTGCCGGTTGACGGTTCACCTGGCTCAAAGAAGGCCCTGGAACAGGCCATAGCTCTGGCAGAAACGGCCAAAGCAGCACTAACAGTTCTGGAAGTGATTGAGGATTTTGGACCTTTGCCCGGCTACTATGACGCAGCGCCAGAGGGCAGTAATAGGATTACATGGATATCGGAGCAGCGCTTCGAGAAAGTGCATCCAGTTCTGACGGAGACAAAGATTGTCTGGGATCGAAAGATCGTTGAAGGATATCCAGCCGAGCAAATCTGCAAAGTTGCAGCGGATGGCAAATACGACCTGATCATGCTGGGTAGCCGGGGGCTTGGGGCCGTGGCCAGATTTCTGGTTGGTTCGGTTTCGGATCGTGTAGTCCATCACGCTCCATGCACGGTGGCCGTTGTCCGATAATATGGTGCATGGCAAATGTGGTAATTATAGACGATGACCCGATTTCACTTCGGGTTACAGTCGCACTGATTGCAGATATAAATCGGGAATGGACAACCATTGGCTTTGACTCTGCGCTTGCAGCATTTGACTATCTGGAAAATTCAGATACGGATCCACTTTTTGTTGTGATCGATGTTTTCATGCCGGAGCTCAACGCCTTTGATTTGTTGCGGAATCGCCGTAAATCAGCTGAAAGCAATTACCCCGTGTTCCTGATGAGTTCGGACGTTACGCGCGATGTGGCGGAGCGCGCCGCCGAGCTGTCACAGATTCGCTGCGTGTTCGCCAAGCCGCTTAACCCCGGAAGTCTGACGTATCATCTGCTGATGAACGGAATTCGGATTCATTAAAGCTTGAAACCACAGGAATTCGAAGGGCACCGCGAGCGCATTCTTTCCTGCACGCTTTGCCAGGGAATGGTTGGTCCGCCGGTTTCAGGCACGGTTCAAAAATCGAAGATAATTTCAGTGGGCCAGGCGCCAGGTCCGCATGAGGCAAGAATAGGTCACCCGTTTGCATATACGGCAGGTCGCACATTGTTCAAATGGTTTAAGTCCATCGGAATAGAAGAGGAACGCTTTAGATCGGTGGTGAACATGAGCGCGGTTTGCCGTTGCTTCCCGGGTAAGAATAGAAACCAGAAAGCCGGTGATCGAGTGCCTTCCCGGGAAGAAATCCAGAATTGCTCCGGATTCCTTGAATTTGAAATTCAAAAACATAAACCTGAGCTCATAATACCCATAGGAAAGCTTGCGATCGCGGAAGTCATGAAAAAGGAAAAATTTTCCCTGACAGAATTAATTGGGACGCAAACAAGGTGCACGTTATACGGCATTGAATTTGATTGCATTCCACTTTCGCATCCATCCGGACTCAATGTATGGAATAACATGGAGCCAGGCAAAACCCTGGTTAAAAAAGCACTCCAGAAAATAAAAAGGCATCCAGCCGTTAAGCGGGAATTGCTGAACCTTTAATCCCTATTGAGGAGATTGGAAGAACTGCTTAGTTGATTGAGCATCCCTGGCCTGCGCGCGGAGGTTCTTTCTTCTTTTCTATGCAATCGTCGCCGGTTTTGCTCTTCTTTATCTCAGCGCTGGATGGCTTTTGCTTTTGCGGTTTTCCTGTGGGTGCTGGAGGGTTTGCCGGTGGCAGCGACAACAGCACGCCGCCGAAACTTTGATAACGGCTAAGTGCGTCTGTTTTGATTGCGTAATTGGGTGCAAGGCTCGTATGACATGATTGGCAGGTAAGTCCGGCTTGTTTCTTTTGTGCTTCTTTCAAGAATCGTTTCGCATAGTCTTTTGCTGCTTTCTGGCCACCACGCTGACAGGCATCCTTGTAACCCGCCGTCATAAAAGACGTACGCTTGCATGCCTCATCGGCGTGGAGGGGCATGCAGAAGAGGGGGATGAATGCAGAAACTATCAACAATCCAATTCGCCTTTGTTTCATAATGACCTCGTTCAGCAATTTGACGCCAACATAGGACGATTTGTCCAGTCAAAAGGTGCGCGCATTTCTGGGTCGAGTTTACGTGTTGAGTTCAACCGATACGGAACGGCTCGGGTTTTTTCATTGCCCGGCCTGCGCACCCTTTGAAGTCTGGTGAATGCGTTTTCAAACATCGGACGGCGACAAACTTGTAATTGCGGGTGCACTGCGCACTCCTATCGGTCAGGCAGGTAAAACCCTGGCTGATATTGAATCTTACGAACTGGGCTGCCAGGTTGCAGAAGCACTCTTTAAAAAGACGGGCCTTGACCGTTCTAAAATCGACGGTGTAGTGGCTGGCGAAATCAATCAATCCTCAAGAGCGCCTAACGTTGCGCGCGTCATGGCTGTAAAGCTTGGGCTGCCACTCGAATCTACTGCGGCTACCGTTGCAAATAATTGCGTGAGCGGTTACGAAGCTCTTGTGGACGCTTCGCGTAGAATTCTAATTGGTGAGGGCAGTGTTTACCTGGTCTCCGGGCTTGAAAGCATGAGCAGAATTCCAATTTACTTAAAAGGCGCGCGCGAGAACTCCAAGACAGCCACTGTAGACAAGCTCAAAGCTAACTGGGCCGATGCGCTTGCAGCTGGCGTTGACGCAGTTGATGGCGTTGAAGAAGGCCTGACGGATCCAATTCGCAACTTAAACATGGCGATGACTGCAGAAGTTGCAGCACAGAACTATGCTCTGACAAAGGACACCCTTGACACCTATGCACATCAATCGTATAAAAAAGCCTACGATGCAATCGTCGCAGGAAAGTATCGTCCGTACCAGGTAAGTGTAAAAGCAGGTGACGAACTCCTGGAAGACGATGAGTTTATCATGAGCAAGACAGGCATGGTTGAGAATCCAGATCGTTTCAAAAAAGCAAGTCCACTCTTTGATTCAAAATACATGTCCCTCAAACAGTTCTATGAACTGTATGGCCAGTGGATGCGCGTAAAATTCGAGGAAGGAAAATCTCAAGCAACTACAACACTTTTCAATGCATGCCCTCGGTCTGATGGCGCCGGCGCTCTCATTGTCACTACGGAGAAGCGCGCAAAAGAACTGGGCCTCAAGCCATTGGCAGCATTGAAGAGCTGGGGTATGTATGGAGTTGATCCTGCCTATATGGGAATTGGAATGGCTCCGGCCATGAAAACTGCGATCGACCGCGCCGGCATGAAATGGACCGATGTGAAAGGTTTTGAAATCCATGAAGCGTTTGCAGCAACTGCAATGGGAAGCATGCGCCATGTGAAAGAGAACTGGGGCTTTGATCTTGAGCAGGCAAACGCAGACGGAAAAGTAAATCCGCATGGAGGAACTCTGGCAATGGGTCATCCGCTCGGAGCAACCGGCCTTCGCGTTGTAATCAACCAATTGATGCACATGGAACAGAAAAACGTAGAAAACTGTATTGGCGTAATTTGTGCTGGTGGCGGTGTGGGCGGATCTGTTTTACTTGAAAAAGTTTAACATCAAAGCAAAGGAGTTTATATGCGTATTATTGCAAGTCTGATCGTTCTAGTGGCATTCACTGCATGCAAGAAGGCTGAAAAGCCTGAAGTGCCTGCAGCAGAGCGCGTTCTTTTCACCCAACCCCTGGATGGCGCAACGGTTACGTCGCCTGTGAAAGTTGTCATGGCTGTGGAAGGTATGACCGTTAAGCCAGCGGGTGAAATTGTTCCAGGCACTGGACATTTCCATATCTTGATTGATGCTGATGTGCCAGAAGAAGGAAAGATTGTTCCTGCAGATGACAATCACAAACATTATGGCAAAGGCCAAACAGAAACCGAACTGACCCTAAAACCGGGCTCGCATAAACTGACCCTTTTGTTTGCAGATGGAATGCACCAATCGTATGGCGCAAGACTCTCGCAAACGATTCAAGTTACAGTTAAATAATTTCCGATTACAAGATCACGGGAGCAATCCCGTGATTTTCTTTTTCGAGAGAAATTCATCCGTATCCATCTGTGGGTAGTTCTTTTACTTAGTGCCCGCGCTCGAAGCCAGGCGTTTGCGTAAGAAGCTTCTGATCCAGGTAGTGCGGGTTTTTCGTTTTTGCGAATACATTCTTTGATCCGCGTTCTGGATTGCATCATGAAGACTTGTCTCTATTGTCTCGATTCCGTAGGCAAATGCCGCAGGCAGATCCCCCAGGCGAAGCTGGAAATCTTCCGTCACTCGACCCATATCTGATTCGTTTCCCTTTCGCACAAGTATGACGAATTCATCACCGCCAGTACGAATGATCATATCGCCTTCATGAGTATGCATTTGCGCGCTCTTTACCCATTCAATTAACACTCTGTCTCCGGCCTGATGCCCGTACTTGTCGTTGATGTTTTTGAAATCGTTCATGTCGATTAGAACAACGGAATCTCCCGGCCCGGTGACAATCTCATCCATCACAAAACGATTGAATGCCCCGGTTAAAGGATCGGTTCTGGATTGTTTGTAAGCCGTGCGGAAATCTTCGTGCAATCGTCCAAATTCTTCAATCATGTTATAAACAACGCTCACGATGGCGAACACGTATCCAATCTGAATCATGAATATGTGTGAATTGGAAGATATCATTGAAATCATGCTGCCAATTAGCGTGAAATAGAAGAATGCTACTGCAAATACAATGACGTTATGGCGCGTGCGATAGGCTATGATAAACAGGCACAGCCAGTTCAGTTGTGCCAGGCCTGCAGCATAGACGCTTAACGTCTTGAGCTGCGCCAGGTTCGGTGCGTACAGAACCAATCCCACGGCAATAAGGGTGGACACAGTTGTAAATCGCGCAAGGAACGTACGCTTTCTTGTATAGACTTCGATGGCCATGAGCATTAGAAGGGGTGCAATGTATCCAGCGCTCAACATTAGCTTGCGCGCCAGGAGATAAAAAGCAAGCGAGCCCGTATCGCTTCGCATTGCAAAATCAAACAAGTAAAATGCACCGAGCAAAACACCCGCTGTGTTCAGCCAGTAGGCTTTGCGCAGTCTTCTGTCGATTCGAGCATAGTAGCTCTGTAGTGCCGCCAGGGCTAGAATCACACCGACTACCAGCCAGTAGAGTTCGCCAAAAAGAACGTTCGTAAGCCAGCGGAATAAGACATGATTGTGCGCCTTGACCACATACGGCAGCTCACGAATTCCCAGATCGTATGCACCAAGGATTTGAATTGAAAGGGTTGTGTTGCGTTCGCTATAAGCGTCGGGTAAGTCTATCCAGTGAAAGCCCGTCCAGATATTTCCGGTGCCTCCAGGGGCTCCAATGGACGAGATAGCATTCCCATCAATGGAGACAACGATGCGATTTCCAGAAACACGCGGTAGGACCAGCGCCGATCCGATGGGGTAGTTTAATTTTTGTTCAAGGCGAATGACCGTGGGCGCATCGACCAGCGTATAGAACGGGATTTCCTGAGTCTTGCCAGGATTGCCAGCGGACCAGGTCCGTGGTAGAGTTTCTCCGCGCGGTCGGTATAATTCCTGTATGAGAAGATACGCAGCAGCATAACTCAGCAGTGCAAGTAGAATGGTGGGAAACCGCCCCTGAAAGAACCGGCGAATGCGGTAGGTCTCCATTGGTTCAACTCAGTTATCGGCTCCAGACTCGGCGACAAGCAATTTCGTCCGCAGGGGACGCCCTGATTGCTTGCAGTCAGTGCCGAGCCTAAGGCTTTCAGGGATGGTTTTTTTGCATGAAGTGTGCTATTTCTGCCAGGTTCTCTGCAACATCATAGGTCTGAATAGAAATACCGAGCTGGCGAGCAATTTGAGTAAGCGAAAAAATTCCGCGAACCGTAGGCTCGTTGCGTGAACCCTGGTTATCTACCACAAGCGCATGCTGACGATGATGGTGCTTGAGTGTTTCCAGGATATCGCCCACGCGCGCATTTGAAACTTCCTGGATATTGAGCGCATCCATTCCGCTCTGATCTGTCATAACATCCTGGACTTTGAGATCTTTCACGGCCCCGCCGTTTTTCTGAACGTACTGAATAGGCCTTTCGCCCTGGATATCGTTGGCTGTGATCACGCCGATTATGCCGTCTGTATAATCTGTAACAAGTAGCATGCGAACGCCACGCTGGATCATTTTCTGTTTAGCCGACTCCATGGACTCTCCAGGATGGATGGTCACGGCTGAGGTCTTTTTCAAGTCAGTCATAACTTCCATGGCTGGATTTGCCAGAGTTACGGGTGCATGCCTGTGGTGATCCGGCCTGTGAAAGGAAATGTTTTGCTCTAATGTGGAAGCTTTAATGACTTTGTAACTCATCGTAAATCCACCTGCACGACACTCAGTATATTCTCAAGCTTTTTCATCTTCGCGATGGCCTCGTTTGAGATCAATTCATCAGTCGTTACCACGCATCGCGCCGTTCCCCCGCGTGCATCGCGACCCAGTTCCAGATGTGCGATATTGACATTCTGGTCGCCCAGGAACATTCCCAGCGTTCCAACTACCCTGGGAACGTCGCGATTCTGGATCATAAGTAGAATCCCTTCCGGTTCAAACTCAATAGGCAGTCCCTGAAAAGAGACGACCATTGGCTTCTTCTGCAACGCGGTAAAGGATATGTGCGCTGAGTGCCCTTTGCTGGTGCTAAAGGTAACATTCACGGTGCTTGAGTAATCCGGACATTCCTTACGCTTGGTTTCTGTGACCTTGATGCCACGATCCTTTACCAGGAACGGAGCGTTTACAAAATTCACTTCATCGCCCAGGGCCGGTTGAAGAGCTCCGCGGAGGATTGCCGAAGTTACAGGCTCAGACATATACTTTTCGATCTCGCCCAGGTATTCGATTTCAATCGAGTTAAGATCCCCTTCGAGGAATTGGCTGAGAAGCCGACCGATTTTCTCTCCGCCTTTGAAATAGGGTGCAAGGAAATCCAGGGTTTCTGGATCCATGGTCGGGAAGTTGAGCGAATAACGTGCAACTCCCTTTGTGAAGAAATCCACTACCTGCTCAACCGTATCCATTGCAACAGCGAATTCAGCGTCTCCCGTAGACGCACCAAGGTGTGGGGTTACAATGCAATTCTCGAGCTTGAGAAGTGGATGATCTGCGGGGATTGGCTCTTGAACAAATACATCGATTGCAGCACCTGCGATGATTCCATTGCTCAACCCTTCTGCCAGCGCCTCTTCATTGTAAATTCCACCACGCGCGCAGTTAATCAAGCGCACGCCTTTTTTGAGCATGCTGAGATTTCCTTTATTTACAAAATCCCTTGTAGTATCTGTGAGCGGCGCATGCACTGTGATGAAGTCCGATTGCTTTAGGATCTCCTCTGGAGTTACAATATCTATTTCAAGATTTGAAAGATTGGCGGCTGGAATAAACGGATCGTATCCAATCACGCGCATGCGAAGTCCCTTTGCGCGTCGTACAACTTCTTTTCCAATTCTACCCAGACCAACAACACCGAGTGTTTTGCCTGTGATTTCAACACCAAGAAACTTGCTCTTTTCCCATTTGCCTGAACGAGTGGATGCGTTTGCCTGCGGCAAATTCCTGGCCATTGCCATGAGCAGACCAATTGCTTGCTCAGCCGTTGAAACAGAATTTCCACCCGGTGAGTTCATCACAATTACGCCATGCCTTGACGCTTCTGGAATGTTAATGTTATCTACACCAACGCCAGCGCGCACCACGATCTTTAGATTTTTTGCAACCGCCAGGACCTCTGCATCCACAGTGGTTGCAGATCGAATAATGAGGCCGTGAACGTCTGGTATAATCTTGAGAAGTTCATCGCGTTTGGTCCCGCCGGAGTAGATGACGTTGAGATCTGGGTGGGCTTGTAGCCTGGCGACGCCTTCTGCGTCAAACTTGTCCGATATAAGGATCGTGTGTTTCATATGGCCATTTTCTGAATGGCTTCAGCGGCTAAAAGTGATTCTCCTCCTGGATTTGCATTTTGCGGCGGCTAAACCAGCGGGAAAGGAAGGCGAACGCTGGCTTGCGTGGCACGGGTTGTTCAAAATCCTTGAGTGTATCCTCTACGAATTCTTCTATAAAACGCAGCACGCGTTTCTGGGATTTCTTATGCGTTAGCAGGGTATGCATGCTTGTCATATCAGGGGGCATGATAAACTGCAGGGCCCGTTTCTCGCGACTCTGGATTCTATTATATATGTATATCTGGTTTTCCTTGGATACTGTGCGATCGTTCGCCGCCATGATAGAACAATAGGGAACGGAGATGCGCGAGAGGACTCGTCTAACTCCCGGGAGCGCACGCTTGAAACTGTGAAGGGTGTCCAGCGCATACGTTGCCTCGTAACCCAGCCATGGATTTAGACGCTGCATGCTCGATGATTTGCGCTTTGCTTCTACCCTCAGAATCGAAGTGAAGATCCGCATAACACCCGTGAACATTGTAAGGGGTTGATGCATTACAAATCTTCCATTGAAGAAACCATTGAAAAACACCGGTGAAGAAATCGTTATGACTCCCGTGGGTCGATATGTATCTGCGTATCTTCCGGCAAGATCGAGCATGAGCGTTCCGCCCATGGAGAACCCAACCAGAAATATCTTTTGGTACCGGCTTCTTTCCTCGCGAAACAGCGCTTCAAGTTTGTCCTGCCAATGATAAAAGCGAACGCGCGTTAGGTCTTCGATTTTTGTCCCGTGCCCAGGCAGCAGAATTCCAATTGCAGTATGTCCAAGACCGTGTAAGAAATCGCCAAGTGGCCGGGTTGTAAGCGGAGAATCCTCAAAACCATGGCAGATTAAGAATGCGACTCCGCTTTCTCCCTCAAGGCGGTACGGTTCAGCTCCAGGCATTATTTCAGCAGGCTTAGGCGAAGGGGGCGGGGGAATGAGCTGCTCTGGCAAACCAAAGTGTCCCAGGACGAACAACGCGATCAGGAAACAAACAAATAGAGTCGTAACAATCACCGTTCGATGTTTCAATCAGTCCTTCCGCGCGCAATGAAAATCGACGCGCCGGGAAAACCCGAGATTTACAAAACTGTGCTTGCTCAATCCCCCATGAGAATAAACATCTATTACAAGTGCGCAAATCGGACGTCATGCGATCTGGGTGGTTCGGCCAAAGTCTATTCACGCTTCTCGTGTTTGCGTTTTGCGTTGGGTGTAACGCAAAAAATAGCTTTCAGGCAAAGGCCGGGGTCCTCGATGCAAGATCCTGGAATCCTACCAGGGATGGAACATTTCATCTAAATGGCCAGTGGTCGTTTAGTTGGATGGAATTTGCAACTGGGAAATCATTCCATGCGGCGCAAGCAAGCATAAATCTGCCGGGGTACTGGAATTCAAGCGGGTTCCCGGCCCTGGGCTATGCAACGTACCAACTCAAGGTTTTGCTGCCAGAAGGCCTTGCTCCTGGAACCAAACTTTCCCTTCGCCTGGCAGAGGCGGATACGGCGTATCGCATTTTTGCAGACGGCCAGGAGATTTTGGCAGTGGGCAATCCATCCAGAGATCCCGCTGATTCAGTTCCGCGTTGGGTGTCGCAACAAGTTTCATTTCCAATCACTGGAAGCACGCTGACTATTACGATTCATTGCTCCAATTACGAGCACGCTCTCGGTGGATTGGGGCGCAGTCCCGTACTCGGCCTAGAACGGAACGTTGTAAGGCTATCGGACGTTCTTTTTCTCCTGGACGCCTTTCTCTTCGGGGGCTTCTTCATAATCGGCACCTTCAACCTGTTGCTTTTTTTCATGCGGAGGACTGAATGGAACCTTCTGGCGTTTTCTGCCGTCACATGCCTTGGGATTGTTCGCACTTTGTTTGCGGGCGAGCGACTTGCTGCTCAAATCTTTGATGCAATTCCCTGGGAGCTGGTAGTCAGGCTTGATTACCTTTCCGGTTATTTGCTCTATCCCTTATTTGTTGCCTACTTTCGTAGCAGCTTCCGCGCATTCTGGCCCAACTGGATTTTCGTGGGTATTATGATCGTTACGTTTGTATTTTGCAGTGTTGTAATTGTGGCTCCCGTTAGAGTATTCACTCAAATGCTGCCGTATTACTATCTCTTTTATTTTGTACTTTCTGCTTACTATATTGTCGCAGTTGTGATTGGTGCCTACCGCAAGATTCAAGGAGTACTCGCACACACTGCGATTGTGTTAGTTCTTGGTTTTAGCATTCTGGATGCATCGTACCTCAAGCAAAACGTCGAGTTTACCAGTGGTATTTCCATAGGTCTGTTCCTTTCAGTTTTTGTGCAATCAACCTATCTGGCGCTGCGGTTCACTTCAACGGCCAGGTTCAATGAAAAGATAAGTGAGCGGCTAAAAGCAGCATTGAGGCAATCGTTTCGGGCCAGGGCCAGCGAGAAATTCGCAGCAATCGGCGCGTTTGCCGCAGAAGTGGTCCACGACATATTTCATTTGTCTTTTGATTTACGTCGCACGCTCGGGACACAATTAATGAACAGTTCCAGGGGGGCCGGCGTCACTGCAAAGATTGATGAGCTGACCATGTTTGCGCAGAATATTATGGACTATACTCGCACTGGAGTCGCGATTCGTCGCGAGAGCGTGTCAGTTTCAAATTTTATTGAGGATTTGCGCCCGGACATCATTTCAGTCTTCTCTGAAAAATCAATCCAGGTGGAGTTTGATATTCGATATCGTGGAACGGCTTCAATTGACCCGGAAGCAATGAAACGCGTAGTGCTTAATCTTGCAAGAAATGCGTGCAATGCAACCCATGAAGATGGTCAATTCAAATTGATTGTTCAGGAAGAGGATCAGATTCTCTACATTGTTTGTCAGGACAATGGAACAGGCATGGACAAGGAGACTGCAAGATTGCTTTCTGCAGCTCAGGCAGAAATCAAAAAGCCCGGAGCTGGATTTGGACTATCGGTAGTCCGCAAGATTGCTGAGGCGCATGGCGGTCGTGCAATTGTGCATTCAGTCTCCGGTCAGGGGACACGAATTTCAATTTTGATTCCGCTTAAAGTTGTAACGGCCCAGGATTCTACGCCCGCTTGAGCCGCTGGAGATTTACTCCGCGGAATGAATCTACTGCGGCCGATGCCGCAGTAGATTAACCGGGGGCGAGCCTACGGGGATTGTACGCCGCTTGAGAACGTTCCACCATCGCTTGTACAGGTCCCGGGTTCCGTTCCCGAATAACGGTAGCTAATTGTAGTTCCTCCGCCGGAAGGTCCCCCCATGCCGGTGTAGCTATTCGTGTTTAGTTTGCAGGTACCCAGCAACGATGTGGTGGAGCACCTGGTCGTAGCGCTGAAAGTTCCGCCAAAATTCGTAGTGCAATGGGTGGTTAGAGCGCTCGTTGTCAGCGAATTATTATAGTATTCTTCGCACTTTGCTCCTCCCCCTGAAAGCTGGCATCGGCCGGAAAACGTGGCACCTGGCGATGATGCAAGGGCAAGAGCCGCAAGTGCGATCGTTTGGTCGTTATCGTCATCATCCTTTTTAAACACGGAACAGCTCACCAGACCTGCAACCAGGGTTATCGCAGACATGGCCAGAATTGAACGGAATTGCATAGGAAGCTCCTTTCTTGATTTATTAGGAGGGTATCATCATCCAAACAGCGGAACAACCCGTGGGTCTACTAGAGGGTGCGAGAAAACCCGTACAATTACTGGCTTCCTGGAAAAAATGGCTGGCATTCGGGTAGATTCTCGCGCATCGCTGACGGAAATGGCCGGCCCTTCCATGTATAATGTGCTCCTGGTAGACGACCATCCGCCCGTTCGGGCTGGTATCCGGGCTATGCTCGCCGATGCCCCGGAGTTCGCCGTAATAGGTGAGGCCAGCAGTTCGGAGACAGCCCTTGGCAAAATTCGAATGAATCGCGTGGATCTTGTGTTGCTTGATATCTCCATGCCCCCTGGAGATTGCTTTGACGTGATTCCGCTTATCCGTGAAGCGAAACCGGATACTAAGATTGTTTTGCTGAGCATGCACCGGGATTGGGCCTTTCTGGAAAAAGCCATTTCGCTCGGGGTGAAGGGATACCTAAACAAAGATGCTGATGCATCGGATATCATTTCTGCATTACGCAACGTAATGAAGGGCGGTTCTGCATTTCCGGGATCAGTGACCGAGACTTCAACATACGATCCCGTTCCAGAGAATCTTTCTGCACGCGAACTGGAAATCCTTCAGATGATTGGCGAGGGTTTGCTGAGCCGTGAAATTGCGGAGCGAATGAATCTTTCGCTCCGCACAATTGAATTTCACCGCGCAAACGTAATGCAAAAACTTGGGCTGCGCAAGGGAATCGACCTTGTAAAAGTAGCTATCGGCATTTCAAAAAAGAAAGCCCGGTGAGGTTCAGTGTACTCAGACCCAGAGCGATAGGTATCCTATGCTCGGAGCAATCGTTCAATTAGCAAATAAGAAAGGGCAAGGGCTCCAGTGTAAACGAGCATAACAGTAAATGCTGCTACAATTCTTGCAGCCCATCCTTGATTTTCAACCGAGCGAAACGCGTACCATGTAGCGCAACCTAGAATTACCTCAGCGATGATAACATAAACTGCAATGTGTAGCGGCGCCAGAATTTGCGGTGCTGCATGCCAGACAGGCAACATCCAGAGCGTAGCTTCTGAAGCACCCAGGACTACCAGCGCAAGCAATGCTACGATCGCGTAAATTTTTCCAGCTTCAAGTCTGCTTCTGAGTCGTGTGGCAACATAGACGATTCCAAACAACGGCAAACTCCACATTAGACCCATGTATGCCGGAACCGTTCCAATGAAGGGAAATCCAGTGTTTGGAAAAACCAGAGATCCAAGAACAGTTGATAGAAAAAGATCCGGCAATATCTGGAATATGCTGAGCGGAAATACAAATAGCCAGATATTCACCCAGCCTGGATGTCCTAGATACTGACCGAATACAGGAACCGCCAGATTGTACAATACCAGCAGGAGAAAGATTTTCCAACCCAGGCTGTAGCTGAGCGGAGCCAACAAAAATACAACAACGATCAGACTAAATGCACAGTGAAAATACAGGCAATCGCGCTCGTCGCGGTCCAGATTTCGTAAGAATAACATATTCAGGCAAACTTCGCGCAGGTCATCGCGTACCAGCAAGTTTTTTTATTGAACCGGAAGCGTATGCGATTGAATTAGAACTATGGCGGAGCTTACCCGGCGACTTCAGATTCTACTGGATCCAGAGCAGATGGAATACCTACAAACCCTCTCTAAACAAAGGCGGAAGTCGGTTGCTGAGTTGATTCGCGAAAGCGTGGACATTGTATATCGCCCCAGATCCGATCTGGGTAAAAAGCGCGCACTAGCAGATTTACGCGCAGAGACTGTACTGAAAATAGAACCTGGCGATTTGCTCGATTCATGAATCAATATTATCTGGCCACAGATGCAATCTTACTTCTTGCCTCTGAACTGAGGACACGCGATCGACTAATAGCTCAAATAGAACAGCTGCTGGATTCGGAGAACGCAATTGTAACATCTAGTTTTTCTCTCTCAGAGGCGGCGCGGATGTTTGAGCGTAAGAATTCAGTGGCACAATTCAAACCATTTCTCTGGCGCATTCGCCCGGTCTTTGAAACGATAGTCGATTTTGCCGAAGAGGATTTAGAACGGGGACAGGGACTAATGGAATCCCACACTATGCCATGGCGCCAGGCAATGGAAGCGGCAATTGTTCTGAATCATGATCTGGCCGGAATTTTATCTGCCTCGGACAAATTTGACTCGCTTGAAACCTTACGCAGAATCCCATTTGCTCTATGAGCGAATCAGAACAAGTAGTAGTGCTGTCGGAACAGGAAGAAGCCATTCGCGATCTGACTCGAAGAATCTCAGATCAGGACCTGGCTCCACTTGCAGACGAGCTCGATCGCAAAGAGGAGTTTGCACATTCCATTTTCCAAAAACTCGGGGAGGCCGGACTACTGGGCATCGTGATTCCAGAGGAGTTTGGCGGTGCATCTGGATCGTTTCTGTCCGCCGTTCTTATTATGGAGGAACTGGCGCGCAACTGCGGTGGTACAGCACTCAGCTTTGGTGCGCATGCCTTCATTGGCGCATACAACCTTTTTAAATTTGCAAACGATTCGCAGCGCAAGAAATACCTCCCGGACCTGTGCTCGGGCAAGACATTCGGCGCATTCGCACTAACTGAGCCGGAAAACGGTTCGGATGCAATGGGGCTTCAAACCCGTGCGGAGAAGCGTGGCGGAAAATATATCTTAAACGGAGCCAAGACATTCATTACTAACGGAAGCGTTGCAGATACATTTGTTGTATTCGCGCGCACGGGAGATGCAGGGGCGCGAGGCATTTCTGCTTTCATTGTAGAAAGAAGTTTTCCTGGTTTTGCAAATGGAAAGCCCATGGAAAAAATGGGAATGCGAGCAAGTCCTACAACAGAATTGTATTTTGACAACTGCGAAGTTCCTGCTGAAAACCTCCTTGGGCAGGAAGGGCAGGGCGGTTACTTTGCTTTGGAAGGATTGGATATGGAGCGGACATTGTTTTCCGGGCTTCCAATTGGTTTGATGCAGGGCGCTCTGGATGTTGCGCTAAAGTACAGCGTTGAAAGAAAGCAGTTTGGGCAGAAGATAGGAAACTTCCAACTCGTTCAATCCATGGTTGCGGATATGGGCATGAAACTGTTCATTAGCAGGCTCCTTGCGTATTCCGCAGCACGCAAATTACAGGATGGCAAAAGAGCCACATTGAATGCCAGTTATTCCAAGCTATTTGCATCTGAGTCGAGCGTAGCAAGTACTCTCGATGCGATTCAAATTCTCGGCGGTTATGGTTATATTCGGGAATTCAAAGTTGAGCGACTCATGCGCGATGCAAAGCTAGTTGAGATTGGTGGTGGGACTTCGCAGATTCAGCGGCTCATTATCGCACGGGAAGTTTACCGATCCAATGGCCTTGAGCTATGATGCAAGAAGACATTCGCTGTTCAATGCGAGGAAGATGATGATCGGAATCCAGGGGAGCAGACTATGCGTGTTCTAATCGTTGGAGCTGGCAGCGTATCTGGCGGAGCTGCCATAGCGGCTGCACGCAAACTGAACGCAGAAATAATAGCAACAACCAGTCGCGCGGAGAATCTGAAGGACTGCGCGCATACAATTCATGGAATAGACCTGGAGAATCCATCTGCAGTAGATTTGATTCTTGCGGATAAAACTTTGCGCGAGGGCGCAGTGGATTACATTATTTATGTACCTGCGCGCGGAATGGTTGGAATAGCAATTGAAGAGGCAGAGCCGGGAATGATTGAGCCCAGCCTCGCCTATTCAGTCCGGCCATATTTAAAACTGCATTCTATTCTGAAACCCAAACGAACGATAGCCCTTTCGGGTTTCATCACGATGCCAGAGCTCATGAAAATCTACGGCGCAATGAGTTTCACGAAAATCGCAATGGAAAGTCTGGCAGTGAGGAATCCGTCTGCACTCCAGGTGATTCGAATTGGAATGTTTCATAGCAATTCAGTGCGGGGCATCATGATTCTGGCACAGCGCCGTTTTATGCGCGATCCGGATTATCAGCCGGAATGGCGGGCAGAGTGGAAGGCTTCCGGTAAGCGATTTCCGGATTTCTTCTATAGTAAGAACTATGCGGCTGAAGAGGCAACCTACCGATCACATTCTAACGGTCAGGAGTTTCGTCCAACTGAGGCCAGCGATATTGAAAACGGATTTCGAATGGCACTGTCTGGAGAGAAACAGCCAATTATCAATGTGCTTGGGCCCTGGATTTGGACAGAGAATACAATGCCAGAGCTGCCAGAGGCTATCAAAAGCAGACTGCATTTCATTCCATCCGATTTGAAGTTGTAACTTCAGAAAGCGGATTTTTCGTTTTCACCATTGAAACACCGGCTCGAATAAAGCATCCCTCAGAGGTATCCACACCATCGCCTATCGGTCATTCAGCGAGCATTGCCGAAACATGGTGTAAGTGCAAACATGTAGTGACTACAAAAATGTACTTGCTAGCCAATTGCATATTGGCTCTGCTGGACCGGCACGATTACAGGAGTAATTCCGGATGGGGCTGCGCGACACAAAGAAGGAAAAAACCCGTAAACACATCTCAGATGTGGGTCGGGACCTGTTTATTAAAAAGGGATTTGGAGCCGTCACGGTAGCTGAAATTGCTGAGAAAGCTGAAGTCGCTGTTACAACGGTTTTCAACTATTTCCCAACAAAAGAGTCCATCCTTTTTGATCTAGAGGATGAGATTGATACTGACATTCAGGCTGCAATTCGTGAGAGAAGGCACGGCCAATCTATTCTAGATGCGCTTCACAAATACTTTCTTATGAGCAAGCTCTTCAATCCACCGAATAAAAAAGGTTTATCTGACTTCATGAAGCTAATGGTACGATCGTCGCCCGAGCTAACGTCTTACTTGCGTGGGCTCTGGGCTCGGTATGAAAAAACTCTGGCAAGAGAAATCCGGAAGGATTCCAGCACAGATAAACTCGAAGCAGAGTGTGTTGCAAAGATGATTCTCGAAGGCGTAAGCTTTGCATGTAATGCGCAGTCCCCAAAGGCCGTACTGAACATGACGTTCAGTGTTTTAAAGAATGGATGGAACAAGTGAACCGCAAAGAGCAATCGTATAATGTTATCATATCAGGAGCCGGACCCGTGGGTCTATTTTTGGCGTGTGAGCTGGCTCTGGCGAAATGTTCAGTGCTGATGCTTGAGCGGGAAGAGAATCCGCACTCGCCTTTAAAGAAGCTTCCTTTTGGAATACGCGGACTCTCAACGCCTACGATAGAAGTACTGCATCGCCGCGGATTGCTTGAAGAACTTGAAATACATAAACGTTTGAAGAATCCGCATCAACATGCAGTGCAAGGACCACGCCGCCAGATGGGACACTTCGCTGGCATTCCATTTCACGAAGGCGATATTGATACTTCGCAGTGGACGAATCGCCTCTCGGGTTCTACGGATTTCAGTTTGATCTCTGAAATGGATGAGCTTGAAACAATTCTGGCCAGGCGCGCCAGAGCGCTCGGAGTAGAAATCAAGCGTGGGTTTGCGCTGACGGAGTTTCAGCAAACAGCAGACGGAGTTACTGTTAAGGCTGCCAATCAATCGTTTCAAGGCCAGTGGCTTGTGGGTTGTGATGGAGCACGCAGTGTCGTTCGCAAGGCAGGCGGGTTTGAGTTCACAGGAACAGAGCCGGAATTTACCGGTTACTCGGTTCAGGTTGATGTTGTTGATCCAGAAAAGCTTAAGCCAGGTCGTAACCTGACCTCGACCGGCATGTACTTACAATCACAGCCTGGTTATTTTGCCATACAAGATTTTGATGGCGGAGCATTTCATAATTCAGATGAGCCAATCACACTCGAGCACGTGCAGAAAGTCTTGCGAAGAATTTCAGAGACCGACGTAACCCTCAATACTTTGCATATTGCAACTACGTGGACAGACCGAGCACGTCAGGCGACAACCTATCGCAACGGACGAATCCTATTAGCGGGCGATGCAGCACACATTCATTCTCCGCTTGGTGGTCAGGGACTCAACCTTGGGCTGGGTGACGCGATGAACCTGGGCTGGAAGCTTGCAGCAACTGTACACAACAGAGCTCCGGAAGGTTTACTGGATACGTATCAAACTGAAAGACAGCCAGTTGGCGCACAGGTTCTGGATTGGTCACGCGCTCAGGTTGCCATTATGAAACCTGGTCCAACTGCACGCGCATTGCATGCGATCTTCCGCGATCTTATGAATACCAGCGATGGTGCAACGTATGTTGCAGGCAGAGTATGGGGGATCTTTACACAGTACGATCTGGGCGATGGACATCCGTTGGTCGGTCTAAGTCTTCCCAATTTAGAATTGGACGACGCCTCCAGAGTCGGAGAACTTCTGCGCGATGGACAAGGCATGATGCTTGATTTTGAAATGAACACTTCCATTGAAACTCTGATGAGTAAGTATATAAATCGAATCAAGTACGTTCAGGTTCATGCAAAAAGCCCCGCGGATGTCAGCGCCATGCTGGTTCGCCCGGATGGAACAATCGTTTGGGCTTCAAGCAGTTCGCCGAATATTCGCGAGGCTGAGGATGCTGCAGCTCGGTGGTTTAGTCCGGCAAATAGATAGAGATATCAACGGATCAGAGCTACTTTATTCCCGCCCAGGTTTTTTGCATGGCGTACTGCACGTTCGGCTGCGTTTTCCATTTCAATCAAGTCCCCGTAACGCGGGTAAGAAGCGATTCCGCAAGAGAATGTGGCGTAAAAATCGCCTGCATCAGACGTATGGCGAATCTGAGCAAAGTCTACGCGAATTTCATTGAATATACGTGACGCCGTCATTGCGTCCATTGAATTGATTATGATTCCAAACTCCTCGCCGCCCAGTCTACCAACAACGTCTGCGCTCCATACCCGTTGTTTGAGTAGCCGAGCCAGGCTTTTTAGAACAATGTCGCCTATCGGATGGCCATAGGTATCGTTGATGCGTTTGAACTTGTCAATATCCACGATGACGAAAGGGACCTCTTTACCTTCAACTGACGCGCTCTTGATCCGTTGCTCTAGAGCCTCGTGAATTCCTGTATGAGTCAGAAGCCCGGTGAGGCTATCGCGGCGCATGAGCGAATGTAAAGAGCGTGCTCGGTCAACGCGAGAAAGAACAAAAAGGACGAGATACTCCGGATGAATTGGTCTAGTCAGGTAATCATCTCCACCTTTCTGCAGAGCCACGGTCTGACGGCCCTGGTCGGTGTCGTTTGAATGAAATACAATGGGGATACTCTGAAATTCATGTTGCTGACGCATGACGGCTGCCAGTTCCATTCCAAGAATTTCTGGATAGTAAAGATCCATTAGTATTAGTTCCGGCGAAAAGTCAGCCACAGCAGAATAAATTGTGAGGGGATTTGAGATTACGCAGGTTAGTATTCCTGCATTGCGCAGGATTGTTTCAAATTCGCTTGCTAGCGTTGAGTCACTCTCCACGATCAGCACGCGGTGTTTTTGGATTTCACGCTCAGTGGTAAGCGTATCCAGGATTCCAATAAGCGCATCTATGTTCACCGGTCTTGGAAAAAATCCGCGTGCGCCAAAGCGCACGGAGCGCAGACGTAAACCAGGATCTCCGCTATCCGCAATAAATATGATTGGTGGAGGAGGATTCAACTCCGACTGGATTTCACCAATTTCCAGGGCCATGTCCCCTTCAAGATCCGTAAGTGAAATCAGAATGACAGCAGGCAAGGATCGTTTAGCTTCAGCAGTTGCCTGTGCGAGCGTATCAAACGAAGAAATGCCGTAGCCATAGTGTCCAATTTGTGACGCTAGATCTTCGCGCCTTGCAGCTGATCCGTCCACCAGGTATATTAGCCGGTTACTCACGTTCGGAATACGTTTTCAGTCACGCAGGCGATCTCAAGTCTTTTTCAAATTCATAGTGGAGTTAGTGATGCCTGGATCCTTCAACGGTGCGAAATACAAGGCGTTTGTGCGCGAGAAGATCCCGGTTCGCTGGCACATGTCACTCATTTTACTTGGAAGCGCGCTGGCCGGCATGATCGCTTCCAAGGTTATGCAGTTGCTTGGGCTTCACCCGCTCTGGTTGAGATATGTTCTGACTGCCCTCGTCTCGTACGTTTTCTTTTTGATCTGGATCAAAGTCTGGCTTCTGTACATATCTCCGGATCGAAAATCAAAGGACCATACAGAGGGAGTCAATCTCGACGGCGTGCCGAATCTAAGCGGAGAAATTCCAATTCCCGGGGAGTCTACGGTCTTTGAGGGAGCAGGGGGAGAATTTGGCGGCGCTGGAAGCTCCGGTTCCTGGGGTGACGTAAGCGAATCTACGAACACTGCTCTAAGCGAAAGTAGCCTGCCAGCAAAAGGTAGTTTTGATCTGGATGTGAGTATTCCCGATGTAGACGAGGGTGTTGTGCCACTGTTGATTATGCTGGCGCTTGGACTTGTGCTCGCTGCGGTTTTTGGCGGAGCAGTTTTCCTGGTCTATCAGGCGCCTGCGATTCTGTCTGAAGTCGCGCTTGAGTTTTTACTCTCGGCTGGCCTCGTAAATTCGGCGAAGGCGATGAGCACCGGGAGCTGGGTTGGCAGCGTACTTTCGCGTACATGGATTCCGTTTTCTCTTGTGACGGCGGTGGCCGCTATACTCGGTTTGGTAATCGGTCATTTTTGCCCCGATGCAGAAAAGCTTATGGATGCGATCAGAAGCTGCGTCCTATAAGTTTTGGTTTTTACTTGATCTCAGGCGCCATTTGTCCGTCTAATCAAGTATGAGCGATTCAAAGATCAACCCCGGGGATTCCTTGCCCTCCGCAACATCGGCTCCACGTGCCATAGTGCCGGAAGTGATTTCGCCTGGTAGCGTATCAGCGATTGAAGAAGAAACAGAGCGGGTTGCACCCGCAACCGGGATGAAGCGAATCCTCTGGATTCTTGTGGCAATATTCTGCGCGTTCTGGATTGTTTTTCCGGAACCTACGGATGTAATCCCAATTCTTGGCTGGTTGGATGAAGGTTTGGCCGCGGGAATTTTACTCACGGCGCTTGCTCGAATTGGAATTCACATTCCGTTTGTAAGCAAATGGGTGGAAAGCTATGTGGCAAAGCGCTCGATGGGAATAATCGGCGGTAAAAAGAAGAAAAAATAACGCGATATTCCTGGGGCGCGCGCAACGCGGCGCCCAGCTCAATCAAACGTTAAGCGATCTTTCCCTAGAGGGTCCAGCTTTTTGACTTGTGTGTAGCCGGAAAGGCCCGTTCTGATACGCCTGTGTAGATTTGGCCGGGTCTGTAGGAACCGCGCGGCCTTTCCAGATGTTGTTCAACCCAGTGTGCCAGCCAGCCTGAAAGTTTGCCCATAGTGCGGATCACATTGTTCATTGTCATGGGTAGTCCCATCATTCTGAAAATCAGAGCAGAATAAAAGTCCAGGTTTGGGTACAATCCCTTCTCTTTGAAGAATGGATGGCCGAGGGTAAACTCCTCCACTTCCAGCGCTTTTGCAAAAAGCGGGTCTGACTGGGAAATTTCATGGGTCTTTCTATAATCATGAAATAACTTTTTTGCAATTGTAGCACGCGGATCGATTCCCTTGTACCCGGGATGACCAAACCCATTGGATCTAATTACTTCCTGGCCTTTGATGAACTTTTCAAAGTATTCTTCTGCGCTGTGATGCCGCTCTGTCATCTCCATGAGCATAGGAATGGGAGGTTTGTTAGCCCCGTATTCACGTGAGCCCCAGAGAGCGCACATGGCAGCGTTAATGCATGCAAACATGTTAGCTTGTGTGCTCGCGACAAGGCGCATGGTTGCCGTTGCTACGTTCTGTTCATGATCGCTGTAGAGGACCAGAATCTGATTTAGCAATCGATCGTACTCTTTTGGGACTTCATAGTCGTCTGCTGGATGAGCAAACATCATATTCAAAAAGTTTGTGCAGTAGGGAAGTTCGTCTCGCGGATATACAATTGGTTGCCCAACGGATTTTTTATAAGCCCATGCAGCCAGTGTTCTGACTTTTGCAAGTAATCTTGCACGGATGTCAATTCCCTTGGCCAGGTTCTCTTCATAGGTGGCAGGGTAGTAGGCGGACAGTGCTGTGACCATGGTTGCAAGAATGGCAAGCGGATGCGCATCGCCTGGAAATGCGTCGAAAAAGTGGCGCATTGATTCGTGAATCATGGAATGCTTGCAAAGTTCGTTTGAATATTTTGCGTACTGGTTCTGATCTGGCAACTCGCCGTTGCTCAAAAGGTATGATACCTCTACAAAGCTAGAGTGCTCCACAAGGTCCTCGATTCTGTAACCGCGATATAGCAGCCTGTTATGCTCTGAATCGATGTACGTGATGGAACTCTGCGCTATGTTGGTGTCGTTTAGTCTTGGATCAAAAACGCGATAACCGGTTTTCTCAAAGAGCAGCTGCGCGTCAATGGAGGGCGCCCCTTCCGATGCCTGAATAACGGGCAGGACGTAGTGTTTACCATTTAGTTCGATCTTCGCTTCCATATGTCTGATTCGATTGAGCGTTCGAGCCCTCTGAATGCAAGCATATTCGTATGGCGATCATGGCTGCTCTACGCAGAGCAGGGACTGGAGTACATTGCAGTTTGGCGCAGTATTGCGTATGCTGGTATTGCTGGTGGAATTGCCTATTCCAGTTCCACCCTGGAAACCGGCTGTGCCGTCTGCCCAGAAATTGCATCGATTGGCCGTTGAGCCCTGCCAATCACTGGGTGTGCCGCGCGTTCCAATCCAGAACACGGCGGCCGTTCCGGTAAAGGAATTGGTAAATGGGAACGTTGCAATGGCCGCTGCGTTTGTTGTGAAGATCGGCGTGGTGCCGTTGGCCCGGTAATATGTTGTGTTGGCAAGTAGCACCCAGTCAACGTTCTCTAGAATTCCATTGGTAACACAGAGCGTTGAAGTGCAGGCAGTGCGGGTTGCTGCATCCGCGAGGAATGCCTTATAAGTAGACGTTGTTGCGGGACGGTTCGCGTCGCTGTTGCACAATGCATCTGCAGCCGCGATATTTCCAAAGTTGCCGTTGTGCGTGGTTGCGCTCAAGAAGATTCGCCTTTGCGATGCCACGGAACTAATTGACGTAGAAGAACTGGTGCCCTGCGCCAATAGAAGTCCAATGAAGGCATTGGTTGCGTCGTAGTGGGCGCAGCTGGCCAGGAGAATAAGGAGAACGGCATATGCCCGCATTAGTCTGATCCGGACTTTGGCATAGTACGGTGCAACTGCTATTTTCTGGAGATACGCGTTCCTCCCCAGACAATGAGATTCTAAAAATGCTTGATGCATCTGGCCTGTCGTCTATGATTTCGTCTAATTGATTGTGGAGGCCTCTATGCGCAGGCTATTGTACGGAATCATCTTTCTTGCGGGCCTTCTCGGGATAACAGCTTGTGGGCTCTTGAATCCAGACAAGAAAGAAGAAGACAACAACCTTACGCTTCTGCTCATTCTTGCAGCACTACGCGGAAGTGGAAGTGGCAGCACTTGCTCAAATCAATCCGGCCTTGTGATTTGCATTCCACCTGGAGTTCCATTATGAAATCGAATCGGAAGCAGTTTTGGATTCCAGTTGCCGCTGCAGTCATATTAGTCATTGGATTTTCAATCCGGCTTACCCGTGAGTCAAATCCAGCCGGCGTAAATTTCAATCTTCCCAATATCCGCGGAATCGAAGCTGCGTTTCAAACCATGCAGACAGGCGTCCCACACCTGGTGACTGGTGGTTCGGAATGGAAAGTGAATATTGGCGGACCGCGCAGAACAGAAGCTGCAAGCGCAAGCGATTGGGCTGGCGTGAGACAATCTGCAACCTGGGCCAATGCAAATTCAACCATGGCGGATCAGATAATCATGAGTCTGAAAAACTCAGGACTTCTGGCTAATTCGGGTGCGTGGCAAACAACGACTGTAATCAATGGTGTTAGCTACAAGGTTAAACTTCAGATTGGTGGTGCATGCACGGGATGCTCGAATATTACTGCGTCCGCTTACGTGGGAAACAAGACCTTTGCAAATCGGTTTAAAATCTGGCGCGCCAGTGATGGACTCGACGTGCTCGAACTGCTATTCGATGATGTGAGTACACCAAACACATCAAATGGAATTTTGCTTACGTATAGACTTCAGCCGCTGAGTCAGGGTGCTACGTCTGACAATCCTGCATTGATAGTTGAGAGTTATATTTCCGGCGCTTCACCCAGTCGTAAACAAACCTATAGCTGGGGTGCGCGGTTTTGGAATTCCGGATCGAACGCTTCCACTTCTTCGGATCGGGGCCGTGTTGTTCTGGAAGAAATGACTCTTGGTTTGCAGGGTGGTGGCATGGCCACAGGACTGTGTGTTCGCATCGCAGCTCGCACCATTTCTCTTACCACCGGATGCGGGACAGGCGCTCACTATTATGCTCTTGCATACGGGCAAAAGACAGACAGCAATTTTGAAACCACAGCAAAATCTGGAGTAGCCCTGAACACCCTTACAACGGGCGGCACGGTCTGCGGCCTGAACGTACTTAAATTTGGAATCTTTAACGGTGGTGGTTTTGTCCAGGATAACCTGAGCAGCGTGCCTACTGGTTATCCGGATCCTTCCGTGAACGGGGGTTATCCTGGTGTGACTGCACTCTTTAATAAGATTGATACTACTGGCTCTGGTGCAGGCACGTATGACGATTTTGCAAAGACCAGGATCGATGGGCTAAATACCATCGACTTTCATCCCAGCTCCGAAGCCCCAGGATTCTGAATATTCAGGTATTGTGCCAAACGCTCGGTTTTCTCTGCGTCCTACTTCTATATTCATGCAATCTGCGGGGGGCTGCTGAATCAATCGGTTATTGTTCCTCTTACGACTTTGATTTACCGCCTAACGTTGAACCACCCCGACATCCACCAGATGTTTGCCTGACTCGTGCTCGCGTTGAGCTGGGGCGCAAGCTTTTCTACGATGCGAGACTGTCCCTCAATCAAACTCAATCCTGTTCTAGCTGTCACAAACAGATACTTAGTTTCTCCGATGGCCTCATGCGGGCACGCGGGTCCACGGGTCAAACCCATCCAAGGAATGCGCTATCTCTAACAAACGTTGGATACTTTGCGAGTCTAACCTGGTTTAATCCAGATCTGCATCGCCTGGACAATCAAACGCTCATTCCATTCTTTGCCGAAGACACACCTACAACGATCCAGGAGCTCTCCATTAGCGGAAAGGAGCACGTAATTACGGCGCGGATGAACGCGGATCCAACGTATCCGCGCATGTTTGCAGAAGCATTTCCTGGAGCGTCCGCCGATGTAATCCACATAGCCCGCGCCCTTGCTGCATTCCAAACTACGCTCATTTCATTTCAGAGCCCCTTTGATCTAGGTACGATGTCTGAACCGGCAAAGCGAGGCCAGGCACTGTTCAATTCTGAAACTACAGGCTGCTTTCACTGTCATGGCGGACGCGATTTCAATCTGGACGACGAGGCTGGCAGACTCTGGTTTCAAAACGTCGGGCTATACAACGTGGCAGGCAGGGGGGACTATCCGGATGTTTCAGTGCATGGCCCTGCGGCGGCTCGGGCAACACAGGGGCTATCGCTGGTTACTGAGAAAAAGGAAGATCGTGGTAAATTCAGAACGCCTTCGCTTCGCAATGTGGCCGTAACTGGTCCCTATATGCACGATGGCAGCGTGGCTACGCTAGTAGACGTTATCGAGATATTTAACCAGGGCGGAAGAGATATTAGAGCGGGTGCGTTTTCAGGCGACGGACGGCAAAATCCAAACAAGGACCACCGTGTTCGGTCATTGGCCCTGACGCGGGAGCAGAAAGCTGACCTATTGGAGTTCCTAAAAAGTCTAACGGATGAATGCTTTCTAAACGAGCCGCACTTTAGCGATCCTGCGGCTCCACCTCCAAAAAGGCCTGCGTATTGCAGATAACGAAACCGACTCAGCCATGAAATTGAGAAGCCGCAAAGAGATCTAGGTACTGCCGGAGGATTTCTTGCGATTTGCCAGGTTGTAGCAGATTTTTCCAAACAAATGCTTGCGGCTTTGCGTCTGAGGCTTACAAATGCGTATGCGAAAATTCTTCACAGTCTTCTGTATTTCTGCGGCAACATTGTTTGCGCAATCTGCATCCATTAGATTTCCACGCGTGGACCGCCTGAATGACAACGCAGTCGATGCATCCACAGCCTGGAAAATTGTGCGTCGCCTGGAGCCACAGATTCAAGATCAGAACATTTTTAGCATTAAGTATCATCCGGATGGAAAGTCGGTAATCATTGGTACCACAGATTTCTTCATTTTCAGAGTCAGTCTTGAAGATGGTCGCATGCTCTGGAAAACAGAAGCGAGGATGCAATATCAAAAAGAGTTCGACGGCCCCGCCATCTACGATGTGTCACCGGATGGAAAATATTTTCTAAGTTTTGGTCAGACTAAGCCAGACGTCCAGGCATCGGAACGCTTTCTGGTGATTCGCTCAAGCGACAATGGTTCCGTGGTGAAACGATTTCCTGTCGAGCTGTCCACGTTTTACAGCGTAACAGCAGAAAAGGATCACAGGTATTCAGCAACAGAAGAAGCTGAGCGCCTGGAGTCGGGCACCGGCTTCCCCTGGATTCTAACAATTGCAGATGCAAAATTCGTGGAAAATGGAAATCGTATAGTTGCATCCTATATGGGGAACATGGAGGGTCAGAACTTCTATGATCGCCGTCTAATCATCTATGATGCCACCACGCAGAAAAAGATAAACGACATGCAGTTGACGGCCGATCCAAAAACCGCAGTCTGGGAACAGCCCGGCGGGTTTGAAGTAGGACATATTCAATTTCCATTTCTGTATAATCCGCAAAAGAAATCTCTGCTTTTTGGGACAGCGCATGGACGCATTCATGAAATAGATCCATCGGAAATGCTGAGCAACAACAAAACGCCACTCGTAGAAAACAAAACTGCAGGCAAGGTCCTGTTCACGCCTCTGAGCACGTCAGGCGACATGGCCGAGAAAGACAAGCAAACACTCAGATATCTTGCATATTCTCCTGATCGCAAAACCGTATTTGCTTCTGCCGGAACGGAAGGTGGATATATTCAACTCTACGCGTTCGATTACTCTACAAGGAAAGAGATATTTCATTCAACGTTATTCGATGCAGGACGCTTGCTTGCACCGTCAGGCGATATTCTGGTTGTAGGGGGTATCTTTTCATCTGGCAAATTCTTGATTGCTGACGTTCGAATGGGCAAGCTTGTGTTTGCTTCACAGGGTGAAGAACACGTTAGTGAGAGTATCTTTGATACAAATCCGGCATTTCGGGAAGTTGCAGCCCTGGTGGGTGGAAATACAATTGCACTCATCAGACCCGGAAATTCAGAAGCCAGGTGGTAGACAATTTCCGAATCATCGGTTCATTTTCCGCCATATCTGTCTGGCAACGCTTGCATGACTGAAAATCTCTCCTTGCAATGGAGATTTTCTTGCAATAATTGTGCATGGCGATTGTTGTAAGTGTAATCATGTATCGCAACGTCTTCATTCTTCTTCTCACGCTGGCAGTAAGCAATTGCATTAAGTTGGCGAGTAGTCCAACGGATCTCAGTACTCTTCTGACAGTTGCGCTGGGTTCTACGTCCAGTCCAGGATCGTTTGTAGCATTTTCTGCTACTACCAATCTCCTGGCCAAATCCTCTGGAGACGGAACCTGGGTTTCCTCCACGTTTACGGGTGCGGCGCGGATTACACGGGCAGCCATGTCTGATAGCACGATCATTGGCCTGGACGGTTCTACGGTTGGAACAGCATGGCGCTCCTCCGATGGTGGCCTCACCTGGGCATCGGTAGGTGGGATGGGCGCTGCCGTACTGCAACAGGTTGCAGCCTGTGGTTCCAACGTACTTGTTCTCCCGTTGGCCGGAAGCTCCGTCACTGGCTATTTTTCATCCAACGGTGGTATGAGTTTTTCTGCAGTGACCGTGGAATCTGCGGGCACCTTTACCCTGGGCTATGCAACGTGTATCAACAATGTATTCTACGTAAGCTACGGTGGAAGTTCAACTAACGTCGAACGGTCCACAAACGGTTCAACCTGGACTCCTGCATCCACTCCGCCTGCAACATCGCCAATGATCATGTCCGGTTCCGGCAGTTCAATCTATGGAGTAGCTTCGGGCACTGGGACTGCGTTTACGCGATCTACAGATGGCGGCGTCACGTTTGGTGCTGGTGAGAGTGTGGCCAGCTTCCAGGCGGATTTCGCGGGTTTTGGCGGAGCTACAGTTATGAATGGCGTTGCATACACAGCTCTGTGGAATCAGGGACCTCAGTGTCTATTTCGCAGAAGCAATTTTGGGATGAGCGGTGCAAGTTCTAACATTCTAGGATGTACGTGGGCTACCTCGTCTTCGCAAGTTCGTCGCATGGTCAATACGGCTGGCATACTTATCGCAGCAGGGAACCTGCCGCTCGGTGGGGGCGCGAGCAATGGATACGTTATCTATCGCTCCACCAATGCTGGAACCACGTTTGCCGCAGAAACCCTCCCCACTGTTTTTTCAGTCACAGGCCTTTTCGGCGATGTTGTCGTGGTTCCGTAGCGATTTGTTTCAAGCTTGCAATTCGAAGACTCTGTGAGCCTCCTGGCAAGGTGAGGCGCACTTGATTAGCGAATCCATAAACGAAAATCTTAAGACCGGTGCAGAAATCGCAGATCGCATTGAAGCGCTGTCAGAATACATTTGCCAGGAATTCCAGAATATTCCAACGGAGGAGTTTTTCACTTCACCTGAAGGCGCCTGGTCACCAGCTCTCAATCTTAAGCATTTGATCAAAGCGGCATTGCCAATCTCAATTACCCTCAGCTTGCCTGTCGTTTCGCTTTTGCCAATGGGTAAGTCAGGAAGTGAGCGCAATTATGCTCAGGTGCGTGATTTATATTTGTCCTTTCTCAAGAACGGTGCGCAGGCTGGAGTATTTACTCCAATGAAAATATCCTCGGGGACTGAAGCCGCAAAAACGGCCCTAATAGAAAAATTCAAGAATACACACACCAAGTTCGCAAGCCGTATTCGCAGCTGGAGCGAGCGTGACCTGTTACGTTATCGTATGCCGCACCCAATCATTGGAATGATTTCTGTAAAGGAAATGCTCTACTTCGCAACGTATCACCTGGGGCATCACTCCGGGAACGCGCTTAGACGCAGATCCCCGGGCTTGAAGCATGGCAACGGCAACTAGGCTTTCTTTTTAAACTTGTACTGAACAAATTTTACAAGATCGCCCACGGACATCTTAGCTGAAAGCTTAGGCGCATCAGTCGAAGTAGTAACTGCCGATGCGTTGACAGAAGGCATTCCTTCAACCTGCACCTCAAACGACCCCACAGGAATGATTCGGATTTCATCGGTATTTGAGCGAATGTTCTCCGCTGGTCTTTCCGCTTTAAGTGTTATATCAATTCGCAGGAACTTACGATTGATAATGGAAATACTCATACTTCCCTGAAGGATTCGAATGATTTCGCGCACGATAGCCCATTTGGCCCAGAGGCTTCCTTTCTCCGGATTCAAGCTTGTAATCAATTCATGCAGTTTCCTGGTCTGTTTGAAGTCGTTGTGAAACAGCATGAATCTGAAGTGAATATTCCCGGATAAATCAGAAGTAATAATCAAGTCAATGTGCTTGAAGTCTTTGAATCCTGGAAAATCAATCAACCGAATTACCATTGAGTTTACAAGTTCAAGACTCGTTTTGATTTCAATTCCCGGATCAACATTAATATAGGAAGTAATTGCGCCCTGCGGAATTACGGCCGTGATAAAATCATTGAAGTTAACGTTCTCAAATGATTCTGGTTCCTGAATCACTTCAAGGCGCGAAAGTTCAAGGATATCATCCATTTCCGCTGTTAGAGTGTCCAGATCACCTTCCAGTCTTCCCAGAAGTTCTTTGCGGTCGCGTTCTGTAGTACCTGAATTCCTAACAGCAATTGTAAGTGCTACAAGGGCCTGAGCCGGAGGCCGCAGAATACTATCGATGTAACGGAAGACTCGGTCGCGCAGTGTATTAACTGAATCAAGCCGCGTACGCCTGCGCTCAACATCGAGATGCAGACGAATCAAACGGAAAATCAGAATAAATGAAACGGCGAAAATGAACAGTAAAACCCCTGTATCGAAAAGGTTTCCTCCGAAATGAATAAAGCCGCGTTCGCGCAGGAAGTAATGTAGGGTCACGAACATCATGAAAATCATTGCACTGAGAAGGATCAGTGCATCTGTTTCCCGTGTCATGGCGCGTTTGAAGGCAATGTAGATGTACCATGGAAAGAGTATCAGATTTACGGGAAACCAGGCTGTCATCACAGCATCCATGCGGACCGGGCTTCCAAGGAAGGGAAGGATTACGGCGACGAGTGCATTGACGATTGGATACAGGTAAAGTAATCGATGCGGCTTGAGTTTGAAGAAAGCCAGAAAGAAAAAGAAGAATGCCGTGGCTACGCCAACGTAGAGCATTTGCTCCATTACTTTAAAGAGATAGAACCAATCGGCAACCTGGAACCTGAGTTCATTTCGCATGAACTGCTGCAGGGCAAAACAAATAGTAAATATACTATAGTAAATATAGTCTTTCATGCTGCCCACACGAATGAACAGAACAATGAAGAACAGACCCGTTGACACGTAAATGGCGCAGTAGATCAGGCTTTTGAGCGCGCGATTCCAGATTATAGCTTCGCCGTGCTGGACTGAATCAATTGAAACCGGACCAGTTGTAATTCCCATAAACCCGTCGAAGCTGCTCTCCAGACGAATCGCAATAAGATTGTCTCCCTGGCGTAGAATGCTTGCGGGCAGGGCATAAATGCGCGGTCGGCCGTAGCCATATTTCTCTGACATTTTTTCGGCAACGAGTTCGCCGTTCAGGAAGACGCGATCGCGATCATACACAGCACCAAGAACGAGCGCCAGGTTGCTTTCAGCGCGCACAAGATTAAATCTTTTACGGAGCCAGACTACAGAACTGCCCTTTGCAGCCGGCGAAACGTTAGACGGCAGTTCAACCATTTGCCAGGAGCTATCATCCAGTTCCGTATCAGCATTTTCGATGCGGTCAATCGCCGATATACGCCATTCGCCTGCAAGTGGGCTTTCGCGCTGTGCGAATGCAGGTGCCGAAAATCCGGTAAGAATTGAAAACAGAATCAGGCTTAAAGAGCTTGCATGGGAAGATGGACGAATCATGCCGCAACCTCAGCATGCAATGGGAATGAGAACCGGAACGTTGAGAAAAATCCACCACCTTCGAGGCTTACGTTACCACCAAGTCGGTCCGCAACCAGGCCTACGATAGCCAATCCGATTCCTGAGCCCGGAATACCAGATTGATCGTCTACTGCCCGTTCAAACTTCTGGAAAATGGTTTTCTGTCTTTCAGGAGAAAGGCCCGGGCCCTCATCGCGAACCGCGAATTGAATTGTTCCATGTGAAATCTCCGCGACTGCTTCTACGCGGCCCTTTGTATAGAGCAGTGCATTTTCAATCAGATGATAGAGTGCAGTGCTCAGTAAATCTGGATCGGCCAGAACCTCATCGTCCGGGAATTCCATTACCATACGTTTCTTAGCCTGC
Organism: Spirochaetia bacterium; assembly: GCA_021413825.1. Taxonomy (GTDB): domain Bacteria; phylum Spirochaetota; class Leptospiria; order Leptospirales; family Leptonemataceae; genus JAEUSB01. The sequence continues at coordinate 32,847 of JAIOPQ010000086.1, forward strand.
CCGGTGACGAGCAATGCTTCCTGGATTGTGTCTTCACACAGTTTCTTCAAATTAAATCTAATTCTGCGTATTGTATAATCACGTTCTTCCAGCAAATGGAGTAGTCTTGAATCGTGAACGAATTTCTCCAGGTGGAGAGACGCTCCTTGCATTGGGCCACTCTCCGGATCTTTTCCTGCTCGGACATCTTTTGTAGATTTCCTGAAGTTCTCAGTAATAGTATTAAACTCAGAAGAAATATTCAGAATTGAAGTGGTCTTCTTTTTTTCAAGCAGCTTGAGATCGTTTTCCTGGTTCTTAAGATTTCTGTAGAGATCCAGGATTGAATCGCTCAGCTGGAGTGAAATGAATCCCAGGAATACCAGGAATGCATAGACAACCAGACGCGGCATGTCGTAGACTTTGAGGGTTACAAGCATGTCGTTTACAATTGCAGGCGTCAGGACAAAGAATCCATACACGATGTATCTGAGTTCGTTTTGATGCGTTTTGTAGTGCTTGAATACGATCGTGAAAATCACAAGCATCGCAATTGCAAGACCCGCAAGGTTTGCCATGATCAGAGCAAGCCAGGCCTGCTTGATTGGCCACTTACCAGCCCCGCTAAAAATCGCCCCAAGGATCAAAATTGCGCTGAATCCAAAGTATGCCCAGATGACTGGCGGCTTTTTCATTCTAAGCAAATGGAACAGATAGCTAATAAATAACATGGGCAGTGCAAACAGCAGAATCAGTTCGATTTGATATGAGAATTCAAACGATGAGAAAATTTCCATTCTCATCCTGGTGCGAATGAGGTGATACAGTCCCAGGAACAGAGAGAACGTTGCAAAGAATAAATGCTCATAACGGTGGCGGAAGAAGATGTAGAACAGGGCAAAGAAAGCAGCGGTAAGAATGTATAGAATGCTACATGTTATAGCCGGCACGTCTTTGAGCAAAAGTCTGCGTGCAGTGGCTTGTTCTGGAACAATGCGTGGTGCATCGAGCATTCCTGATTCGTTTGAATACCCACGCAGATGGATTGCAATTACATTGTCCCCGTCATGCCACAGGGCGGTCGGGAGAGAGTAGAGTCTTTCGCTTTCAATATCAATTCTGTTTTGCGCGAAAGATCCGGACTTACCAACGAGTGTTCCGTTAAAGAACACTTCGTCTATTTCTTCCATGCGTCCCAGATAGAGTGCTGTGTTCTCTGGCCTATCCGTGCTCAGGCGAACCCGGCAGCGATACCAGATATCGCCGCGATAGTTAGCTAGAGCTGAATCCTTTCCCCAGAGTCCTGGAATGTTAGTGGTGCTCCAGCCGGAATCGTCCAGCTCAAGGGCCGAGGCATCGCCCACTCGCCCGTATTTCCACGGTCCACTCAGATCAAGCGTGGTTCCGGGGACCCATTCCCGGTCGCAGTTCGCGTGAAGGGGCACGACTGCCAGGGCAAACAAAAGAGCAGCCGACCAGAAAATACGCATACGTTCTATGATCGGTTCGGAGGGGGCCGATTCTTCAAGGCATACTTGCTTCCTTCGCGCATTCTGCCTGTTGTTTTGATATAATCCCCTTTGCGAATTCGGTCCGCAATACCCAGGGAATCGATCATACTTTGCAGGCTTACGAGCCGATCCCCTTGAAAACCGCCACTTTCGATCTTTTCCTGAATGGCACAGCCCTCAGCGCCAGGTTCATGCTTACAGTCCTTGAACTTGCAATCCTCGGCCGCTGCCTCAAATTCCGGGAAGCTATTGAGGATATCACTCTTATCCAGATGGTAGACACCCCATTCCTTGACTCCAGGCGTATCAATATAGAAAGCACCGGTCAATGGATCGCGGACCATCATTGAGTTTGTTGTAGTATGGCGGCCTTTGCCCGTAGATTCACTGACCTCGCCTGTTAGATGGCTCTCAGTTCCAAGCAGGCGATTGAGGAGGGTGGACTTTCCCGTTCCAGAACGGCCGGCAAAGAGTGAAATTCCATTGGAAACGATTGCTTTTAGTATTTCCCAGGATTCAGGATCGGGGTCGACCAGGTTTAGAGCATGCACGTCGTATCCAAGGTCAGCATAGAGCGAAATGAAGTAGGCAGCATGTTCGCGCGCGTCTTCTTCTGTAAGCAGATCCGGTTTGGTAAACAGCAGCAATGGAGCTACTCCACCTGAATGGCAGCTTGCAAGAAATCGATCGATGAATCCAGGTGAAATGTCCGGGAATATAAGGCTCATCACGAGGATTGCCCGATCCAGATTTGCTCCAAGGGCCTGCTGCTCGTACTGCGAGGAGCGAATGAGTTCGTTTGAGCGCTCAAGCCTGGCTTCAATTACAGCTTCCTGACCCAGCCCGCTGCACGTTACGCGATCTCCAACCAGTATTGGATGGCGGGCCTTGATGTGATCCCAGCTCTCCTCTACCTTACGGCCTGCAATTCTAAGCCTGCCGCGCAGCCTGGCGCGTACGGTTTCCTTGCCCTCTGGCAGGACCAGGACATCGTAATAGGCTCCGAAGATTCTACACACCGTAGCGTCAAAGGTATCTGAGGCTTGCGCTCCCACAGTGCCGATGTAGAATATGCCAGGAGATGAGCAATTTGAAAAAAAAGGTTCCGGAACGCCGTGGAGATCGGACCAGGCTGGACTCTTTCAAAAAGGAAATGATCCAGCTTAAGTCCACGGGCGATGTATGCCGCGAGGTTCTGCGCTTTCTTTCGGAAGCCATGAATTCCACCCGCGCCGGGATCTATCTCTGGAATGAAACAATCGGCAGCTTTGCCCTCTGGCCGCCTCAGGAAGGCGCCGAGGCTTCTTTTCCACTGATTGATCCTTTCCTGATACACATTGCATCACATCCTGAAGTCTATTTGCGTGACGATTTTCAACAAGAAGCCAATCAGGCTATTCGTGGTGAAGCACTCCGCTTCTTTGCATTAACGAATGCACGCATGATTCTACCTCTGGTCATAAACGAGTCATTGGTTGGTGTTGTATTTCTCGATCCTCCCGGGTCGTTTGATATTGGGCAGAGTGAGCTTTCCTTAATCGAAGAAGTACGCAGCCTGGCCGTGATGGCCTTATCCAATTCTATTCTGTATGCCAGGCTAGAGGGTATCCTGGGGCATCTTGAAGAGAAGGTCAAGGAGCGCACGCAGGAGCTTGAAAGCACGCAGACTCAACTGGTTCAATCAGAGAAGATGGCATCGCTAGGTATCATGGTCGCAGGAATCGCGCATGAGATCAATACTCCGAGCGGTGTAATACAGGCAGGCACAGAAAATATTGAAAAGAACCTGTCGTTCTTGCTCAAGAATCTGGATAGACTCCGGAATCAACCCGAACCAATCCGTGCACCTGCAGATCAGATTTTGCAGGCTCTAGAAACATTACTTGCAGCAAACGATTCAGCACCTGTACGCGATCTATTCCGCAAGAAGAAAGAACTAACGCAGAAACTCGAGGGCGAGGGCATTGCATCAGCTCGTGAACTTGCTTCACTTTTTACAGAAAATGGCCTTGAAGCAAATCAGGCAATGCTCGATAATCTAAAACTTGTTTTTGCCTCACGTACTCCTGAATCGGATTTCTTCTTTGAGTTTCTAACGCAGGCCTCCAATGCTGCCAGGAATCTAAAAAATCTTAGGAACGCAATTCGGTCGATTGTGCGAATTGTAAAGGCCTTGAAGTCCTATTCGCATCTAGATGCAGGAGGATTTGTAGAAAGCGACGTGCACGATAGTCTTGAGAATACTCTGGTTCTAATGGGAAGCGTACTCAAGCATCAAGTTCAAATAGATCGGGATTTCCAGGAACTACCGCGCATTCAGTGCAATCCAGACGAACTAGCACAGGTTTGGACCAACTTGATTCAGAACGCATCGCAGGCAATGAAGGACATGGCTTCCCCACATATTATTGTGCGCACACGGATGGATGATCTATGGGGCAGGCCCGCGGTTCGTGTAAGTCTATCTGATAACGGTCCCGGAATAGCGCCTGACGTTCTTAGAAGAATCTGGGATCCATTTTTTACTACAAAGGATCAGGGAGAAGGTACCGGGCTCGGTCTTTCAATCGTAAGGAACATTATTCAAAAGCACCAGGGAAAGATAGATGTTGAAACGGAACCCGGCCAGGGAGCAACGTTTCATGTGATCTTACCGCTGACTCCGGGACAGCCTGAGCTCACCCCCGCGACTATTTACAAATTTGCGCACAGAGATAAAGAATAACGCCGGTTTCTTATGGGCTAGATTATTTCTTTCTTCCAGCGTTTAAGCATTCGCGAAAAAATCTTTGGATCTTTGAATCCCTGCGCTAAGACAAGTGCACCCTGGATTACGGCCATGACGTCCTCTGCCATATACCAGGCCTTGCTGGTCTTGAATCCTGCGCGCACGAATGTGGCCGTAAGTGCACGGATCCAGCGAGAAAAATGTCCGTCTATTTGACTTGCGAACCTATCCCTTGTGCTCAAAGCAAAGGCACCAGGCAAACAAATACGTCTACCTGAATCATAATAAGCGATGATAGCATCAAACATGTCATGAATTGCCCGCGCGGGATCTTCCGTTTCCTTGAGGGGTTTCAGGATATTCATTTTGAACCAATCATCAATTTGGGATAGCACGGTCTCTGCCATATCCTCTTTTCCACCCGGAAAGAAATGATACAGGCTTCCCCGACCCAGTCCGGTCTTCTCCTGAATAATCCGTAGCGTGCTTCCTTCAAAGCCATGCTTCATGAAGGTCTTCTCAATCAAAGGGATAAGGTCATTGCGCTCTGAAACTATTCTAGACATTGACTGATTGGTACACTCTTGATCGAGCGGTCCACAAAATATTCTAAGTTTGGGCCCGGTTATGGAATTTGTTGTGGTTGTTCAATGGCGCGTTTGATTACTCAAGCTTGAGGAATCTATGATAAACGAAAGCATCCAGGAATTACGTTCCGTATTTAACTCTTTGATACACTTCTGCGAAGAAGTTCCAACGGCCCTGTTCTATGAAAAGAAAGATGCTGCACGCTGGTCCATTGCAGAGAACGTCCATCACCTTTCGCTTACCTATATGCCAGTCAATACAGCGCTGCGACGCCCTGCCATCATGGAACGTCGCTGGGGAGTTTCCGGACGAGTGTCTCGGAGTCAGGAAATATTTATTCGGGATTATGACAGGGTTACCACGGACACAGATTGGAAAACATTTCCACCGTTTGTACCTCTTAGCATTGAACAATCGGAAGACTACATCGACCTGCATGCAAGTCAGAGTAAGGAGAAGATTCGAGTGTTTTATGCTCAGGTAGGAGAACAGATTCAATCTCTTCCGCGGCGCTCCGCCTTTCAAAAGCAACAGCGCGAAGATGTGCTTACCGTCTTTAAGGAGAATTCTAGCCTTCTTTTGGACCAAATTGTTAAATTGAACGATTCAGAAATGGATCGGTATCAGGTGCCTCTCCCTTATATCGGTTTGATTACTATCCAGGAACTCGTGTACTTTACTCGCATGCATACCGAGCATCATTTGCAGTGCATCAAGAGGCTGGCCAACTCCGTTAGAGCTTGACGTATCGCGTTTTCATTTCCTTGAATTCCTTTGAATCCGGTCTGATGGGAATGGAACTGCTCCGGTTAATCTGGCGCTTAATATATTTCAGGCGCTCTTTTGCCCCTGGATGCGTCGAGAGAAGTTGAACGAGCAAAGGATGACGCTGGAACTCAAGGCTTTCAAGTCTGGAAAAAAATGTGATGGCGCTGTACGGATTGTAACCTGCCCGCATTACTACGTCAAGTCCCATCAGGTCTGCGTACTTCTCGTACTGACGCGAATACTTGAGCATTCCAAATGCTCCGAACAATTCTACAGGAACACGGAGGATCGGATTTTTCATGCTGCCGAAGAATTCACTGCCCCATTGTTTCCTTTTCTCTGATTTGAAGCTGTGCCGAAGTATTACATGCGATATTTCATGACCCATTACGGTTGCCAGTTCGGACTCGTCGCCTACTGCGCGAAGTAGACCTGCGTTGATTACTATGTAACCAGCAGGAAAAGCGTAGGCATTCACGTTTGATGCAGAATCGTCCAGACAGACGTCAAATTGGTAGGGATTTGCGTCGGCTACTTGGACCAGGTCTGCAAGGAGTTTCTTTAAGTACGCGGCGTCCGCTGTCTTGTTGCATTGAATGCCGCTTGCGTATTTCTTGCGAACTTCTGAAGCCCAGTATTTTTCTTGTTCGATGTCCTGATAGGGATCGCGACAGTTAGTAAAGGCCAGGAAAAACCCAGCGATCAAATAGAGAACTTTATGCTTTTTCATTCTCAACTCCCATGAGGCGATCTTTGAAGCGCGCATATAGGAAGCTTGCGCCAACCAGCAATAGCCCAATTGCGATTAATACTGCCACGCGAACGGTATCTTCCAGGTTCTTTAGGTCCCAGAATGCAACCTTCAATAGCATGATTGCAATAAGCGCCATTCCGGTAAATCGAAGGGCTGTCATGCGCCAAACCAACCCGAGTAGAACGAGTGCCGTTGCTTCTACAGCCCAGGCCACGCTCCAATAGCGTGCATCGATCAAGGTCATAGTCAAAGCAACCAGCAACAGGAACACGGCGAAGATTACGAACTTCCTGAACATGTCGGAACGGGGATCCGAGACAGTTTTCAAGTTATCCGAATACAATCGCGTTGAAAATGAAATGAGCGCGAGCGGAGATATACCGAGCACAGCCTTGAGCCACTCTGGTTGAACCTCCGGTCGCATGTTCATTTTAACAAGCATGTAGACGAAACTGATCATTGAAACAGCGGTGAGAATTTTCCAGGACGCTTCGATTCCTTCGCGCAGAAATTTCGAAATCAAGAACATTGATACCACAGCCAGGGCGCTAAAGGCCATTGGATGAAACTCAAGGGGCATCAGAATATAAACTGTCGCTAGAATTCCTGTCATGGCTGAATAGTAGAAATAATTGAAGTAGCTATCCGTCTTTATCCTCCAGGAAAGGATTGCAGAAAGCGTAAACAAAAGACAGAGCAATCCAAGGTCAATCCTGGACATCCAGGGAGTAACATCGGCGAATGCCCCGGTCAATCGAAGTGGCCCCATGAGTAAGGCCAATGCGTTCAGTAAGACTGCCACGATGACGGTTATGCGGAAGTACATTGCAAGTAGGAGAATCGCAAGTGAATAAGCGGCAACGCTTGCAGGATACAGGGCAGGGTCAGTGATTTGCTGCAGTATCAAGAGCGCCTCAATCGATGAAACCACGTTTAGGCAAACCGATAGTAGTAATGATCCGCGGTATTTGTCTGTCAGATAGTAGGACCCGGCAGTCAGAAGCCAGAGTACTATCGCGTTTGAAAGGAACGTTATACGGTCACCATCGCTCCCGCTGGCGAAAGCTTTCTGGAACTGGTAGATGCTCAGTAGGAACGTAAATCCACACAGCATCAAAAATTGAAGCTTGCCATGTTCTGTACGCCGATCCGAATAAAGCAACAACAGGGCCGGAATAATAAACAAGAGCGATATGGCCTGCTGTGGCCCGTAGTTTACGACAAGCGAAATCAGAGCAATCAGAGATACAAATAGAATGCTCGTGGTGGCAAGATACCAGGGGCTAGCGGGAGAGCGGACGTCTGCTCTTAAGTCTGCTGGTTGAAAAGGAGAAACCAGAAATAGGAACCCAACCAACGGGGCTAGTAGAAGTGTACAAATTACAAACAGAGGGTCGAGGTTGCTTTTATACCCCGGTCCACTTACGAGCAATACTGCAGAAAACATTGAGGCCAGGCCGAATAGAACGGAACCATACGCAATATGGGCTCGAATCGCAGTGAGTCGACTAAAGACAATGAGAGCAAGTCCAACTGGCACAATCAGCAATGCCTGATGGGGGAATGCAATTGTGTAAATGGAAAGAAGCAAAGTGGCAAGAACAAGCATCCCGCCAAGCACGTGCCAGGCAACTACGTCGATGGAGTTTTTCTTGTACGGTCGTGAGACTATCTGAATTGCAAGGGCAGAAAGGATGATGCCAATATAGACGGATGACCGATTTACCTGGAATTCGAAGCTTGCAATTTCTTGTCCGCGATGAATTGCATCTGCTGAGGGAAGCGCGAATAGCGCCCCAATCTTTAGTAGAAAGGCAGCATAGCCCAGGTTTCGCAAATATGTTTCCTGGAACAAATAGCCGCAAACAATCATGATGGTTGCTTGAATGAGCCAGACAAGTACGAGGCTTGCTCCACTGAACCTGAGGCCTAACCCCAGGGCTATGAATGCAGATCCAATCACAATGCTCGATTTCCAGATATGATCGCGATGGAGTTTCCTCGCAATGATAGCACTCACTACATAAACGAGTCCAAGGCTCCCAAAAATTACAAAACCGCCCCAGAGTGTTGGTTCGGGACGCACATAGGTTACGAGTCCCAGGAATGCAGAAGCATTTGCGATGTTGACTGTTAAGCCAGTTATGGCTTCCGGTTTTGTTTCAACTTTCATGCTGAACACTGAAACATGGAATACAGTCCAGTAGAATGAGAGGTAAATGATTGAGAATAGAAAATAATTTGAATCGTCGCTTACCACATACCCATCGCTCCCGCGTGGAAGTGAAAGCGAATACACAGCAAAGTTTGCGTATGTAGCAAGGATTCCAAAACCAGTAAGATATTTCCAGCGTTTGATTGTGATGATTAAGATCAGGCTGGCAGCCAGAAGTCCAACTACCGCCAGAGAGAAATGATTGAACTCACCCGTTTCATTGATGGAAACGCAAAGAAAGGAAAGAAAGTAGGCGAAACTTGTGATAGCCTCTCGATTGTAGCGAAGAGTGCCAATAATCATTAGAATCGTGAGCGCCACCTGGATTGCATATCCCGCATACCGCAGATCCATTGGAATAATACGTGTTGCTTCATAATTGTAAGAAGCATACGCCGTGAAAAACAGAATTACCATTCCACCTGAAATCAATCCCAGACCAAATACGATGAAATTCTTGCGTCGGTAGAATGAATCACCGATTACCAGGAGTGCAACGCTGACGGCTGTAAGCATGGCCACTTTCAATCCAGGTCCAATCCAACCGTATGCGATCTTAAGAAAAAAGCTCACGCCCAGAACAAGGATCAAGATCCCGATTTTATTTAGCAGGTTCATTCCCAAAAATTCTTCAACGGGGATATTTCCGATTTTGGCTTTTAACCTGACCATGAGTTGATCGAATGATTGCGTAAACCATGAAGGCTGAGCCGGTTGCCTTGTTTGTGTTTGTGTTTGTGTTGACGGCTGATTATATGTCGCCGGTTGCGAACGGGCGGCTGGTTGCGTGTAGGAGAGGGGACGTGAGTCTGCAGTTGCTTTTGCGGACGGCGTAGAGTAAGACGATGGAACTGGCACCTCTGGTTGGACAGGTTCATTGAGCGTCGCGGGGCGATTTGCCTTTGCGCCGATTCGCGCGGCAAGCTCACGATGCTGCCGCTCAAGTGCGATGAACTCTGAACGCAAAGATTGCATTTCGCTTTCATTGCGAATCAAGCGACCTTCCAGTTCCCGGATCCTGGTTTCCAGTCTGCTCAATTCATCCATAACGGATTAGACTACGATTTTGTTTTGAATGACAAGCGTTTGTGAAAGAATTTCTACTAAGGAGCCTAAATTAGAACGAGTTTGTTGGTGGCATTGCCCGTGCTCGTCCCACGATTAAGCATTGACGGAACGAATAGTCTTGAGTTCGCGGAGTAAATTTCGCGCGTTGGTAGCACCAATTGCACGGACAACCTGTTTTTGTGCGGACGCCCAGTATTCGTATGCCTCAGCCAACTTCTTCTCTCCGGCATAGGTAACATTCAATTCACGCACGTTACCGCTGCTTGCACGGCCCGATGCGATCAATCCGCGCTTAACTAATCGATCAAGGCTTCTTTGAATAGTTGTGCGATCTGCATCGATTGACTCTGATAGTCCTGTGATGCTAATCCCTGGCATGAAAGAAACGCCCGCAAGAATTTGGAATTGTGTTGTGCGAATCCCGGCGCGGCGCACCGACTCGTCATAGATTGAACTTACGACTCGAGCTGTTTTGCGAAGGCTCAGTGCAAT
>JAIOPQ010000086.1:42981-78977 GCA_021413825.1 Spirochaetia bacterium
TCACGCCTTCCGGGCTTCCGCAATTTTGAGGAATTCTGCTTCAGAATTGTCATGCTCAATCCCCCTTCAGGGATAGGACTGAAGAAGTTGCAGTAGCCACAATCTTACCGCGCGAATCTTTGACTTCTGCCTCTAGATGCAGAACTTTGCGGCCGCGACCCGTTATGCGAGCTTCAACTACAACTGTGTCAGGACACTTCACGGAACGCAAGTAATTGACATTTAAACCGATTGTCGTGGTTGGGCCTTTAATTGTTGAAAAACAAAGAGGACCCATTGTATCATCAATGTAAGCACCAATGATTCCGCCCTGGAGCATGCCCAGAGGATTTGAAAATTTTACGGGAGCGGGGAATGTCTGGACGAGTCGCTTCTTTGCCTCGAATTCTGTGAAGCGGCCACCAAACTCCCGGACGCTATTAGGCGGGATCTGAATGCCATTGCGTGCCGCTTCCTGAGCGAAACTACCAAACATAGCCTCAAATAGCGCGTTGTCCTCTTCACGAATGCCTGCTGTTACCATGTTACCGAACCTCCATGCCCAATGGCATAATAGTGCTAATACACTGTGTAGTAGCACTATTGGCGAGAACTTTTTTAGTGCCGGGCGGCCACCCTTGAAGGCTCGCGCTGGTTTTCTGGTCCTATTCAGGACACGGAGGCCTCCGCAATTAGTTCCACAGAATCAGCAAACACAAAGTAACTGTGCAGGTTTGCTCCGCGCATAGTATCGAGGGTTTTCTGATTCACCCCGACCAGGTGAAATTGATGCCCGGGGAGATTCCGCTGGCGGCGCATCAGTTGAATGAAAAGACCGATCCCCGAAGAATCCATATAACTCAGTTCTTTGCAGTCAATGACAAGGGAGACAGGCGCGGCTTCACCCAGAATATCCAGAATTTGCTTACGCGCCTCGCCCACCAGATACAGATTTAGTTCTCCCTTCAACTCAAGAATGAAATGGGGGCCAGTGGTTCTGGTTTTTATATTCATGGATGCATGCTAACACATGGCTTCAGACAAAGCAAGGAGCAGAAGATGAAACGGGTTAATGCGGAAATAAAACGGATTTAGTGTAACCATTCCCGGTCAGAGGCGTATCTGGGACCAATCGGAGGTTCTATGAAAATAAAAGTTTTACGTTTTCTAGCGCTCGTATTTGCGGCGCTGACAGTGGGGATGAGGCTGGCTCATGTGCTTGAGTTGGGGCCGAAAATGGCCTGGGATGCGGATCTCTATTTCTCCGTTCAGTCCACGCTATACAGATTCTTTGCGATCGTAGGTCCAATTGTCGATGTGGGTGCAATTATCTCCATCATCGCTCTTGTGGTAATACTTCGTGGCCGGACATCCTTTTCACTTACGGCGGCCGCATTGATTGCACTGTTGGCCTCCCTTGCCATCTGGCTAATCGTCGTTGCCCCGGCTCACGGTCATTTAGCGACCTGGATTGGTTCGCATACAGTCCCGGACGATTGGATGCACTGGCGCAATCAATGGCAGTTTGGACAGGCAGGATGCTTTGTGTTCGATCTCTCCGGTTTTATGTTGTTGCTACTATCAGTGATTCGAGACACACCGGGTGACTGAGTTGGATCACAAAGAATTGATCCATTCATCTGCCGCATAACGTTAATTTTGCCAACAGTATTGGGTGCCGTATTTCAAGTCGGTGGCGCGCGTGTGCGGACGCCTCCAATCCTTCCAAAAAGAGTGGACGGCGGGGCGCATAAGGCCAGAGATCTGATCGTGGTCGGGTTAAGTAAAAGCACGCTGGCCGACCGGGAATCGCGCTGGAAGGCCTGGATGCAAGAGTCGCAGGAGGGAAATGAGAAATCATATGCACTGTTACTTGGCGAACTTGCAAAGGCAGCCGCGTCTTACGCGCAGATCAGACAATCGGATCCGGACCTTTGCGCAGATTTTTCCCAGGAAGTGATGATAGCAGTTCACCGCGCCAGGCACACGTTCAGATCTGAGAAAATGTTTAGCCCCTGGTTCTTTGCAATCGTCAGGAATCGTTTTATAGATACTTTGCGCGCAGCCAGACGTAGCCCAATTTTCATGGATTCAGAAGCGGTGGTCAATCAATTGATCGCGCGTGACCCTGAATGGGCAACAATGGATGCAATGCGTGAGGCTATAGCGCGACTGCCTGCCGTGCAACAGAAAGCGATTCACCTGAGAATGGACGGAAGAAGCATACAGGAAATGGCAGTTGAAATGAATCTGGGGATTTCTGCGGCAAAAGTAACTGTGCACCGGGCCAGGAAGGCCCTTGAAAAAATACTGAGGCAGGATTATGAATTCGATTGAAGATCTTGTTAAGGACCTAAAGCCAGTGAAGCCCGCGCCTTCGACGCGCACGTTTGTGCTTTTATGGATTCTGTTCAGCCTGGCTTTTCTGGGGTTAGCGTTTTTGATCCGTCAGCCGTTTAAGGAAAACACTCCAATTGTTTTGCTACTCCACTTTGTTTTATCATTGGTCGCGGCTGTAGCCGCACTTGCGAGCGCTTCGCCGCATGAATTTAGATTCTCTCGATTCCTCAGACCATTTGCTTTCCTGTGGCCGCTACCCGTAGTTGTTACTATTCTGCTTATTCCCACCCGGGCCTTTTGGTTCATAACTCCTCGCTGTATTTTGGCAAGTATCGCCTGGACTATTCCTGGAATGCTACTAATGATGTGGTTTTTTAGAAAAGGATTCGTGCTTAATCCGTTTCATTCTATATTACTTGGATCGATTGCAGCGGCATCGCTTGGTGCCTTAGCACAGAACATAGTATGCGTGGAACTGGGAGGACTCCATCGAGTGATTTCGCATACGGTTCCCGCAGCGTTGGTTGCAGCGCTCGCAATTGCATCGCACAACTTTGTGGCTGCGCACCTGTTTACTGAAAGGTCACGGAAACTTTGAAGGAAACTATTACATCGTCTTGCACGGTAAGCAAAAGCAGTTTTGGTGCTTCAATCCCAAAGTCGTGCAATTGAATATGTATTGTTCCGGTTGCAGTCGTCTCTTTCGATTCGCTCAGTTCAAAATCTGAGGAAAATGGCTTTTCGTGTCCGTTTATGAGTAATGTCCCGGACATCTTATTCTTTCCAATGCGTGCGTCGATCGGGTTTACCCTGGCAACGATCTCTTTGACCGCCGGGAACCCAAGGATCTCAAGCATATTAGAGTCCCTGTTTCGATTTCCGGTTGTCATACCGTTAAGCGGAATAATTACACGGAATGGACCAGCTGAATAGATCTCACCCTGGCGTTTTGGAACAAAATCCAGGATCTCAATAGTGTTGCAGTTTCCTGTTACAGTCTTCAGCGGATGGGCAATCGTGAACTGGACTTCTTTGCTCACTTCAAGTGAAAGCAATGGCGAACTTAGCAATACTAGAAACGACGTTAGCAGGAATATCTTTTTGTTGGCAGATCGCATATTGGCTCCTAAAAATAAAAAACCCCAATTGAAACGGTAAGTGCGCCCAGGCCTGCCCAGCCCGCGCGTTGCATGGAATGCGCAGCCTTTGGACCACCATGCTCGATTCGCTTGCCGAGAGCTGGCATACTTGCAAGTGCGGCCAGGTGGAACAATGCAAGCAGCTTATGCGCGCTCACTGTATCGAATTCGGTTGATTCGCGTTCGCGCGAAGGAGCAAGAACAGATAGCCCCGCAGTAAGCGCATAGGCAGCTACAGTGGCCCCTGCCAGAGCCCTATGTCCGCCACCTCGCGTAGCCTTCCATTCTGACCGACTCATCAGCGCATAATAAAGTGGAAGGTTTTCCTGTGGATTTAAAAGAAGCAATGCGTTTGCGGTGGGCTCTGCTGTTCGACGGAGCGAGTGAAGGGCTTTCTCACCTTCCAGATTGGTCGCAAGCCAGAAGCCCCATGTTGCAAGCCCAGTGATCTGATGCCATTGCAGCATCTCTCGCCGCATGGATGTAGATGTGGAAGGTTCAGAGACCTCTGGGGCCGCGAACAATTGAGAACTAACAAGCACAAGGACCAGGAAAACGCAGGCGCGCATACTCTATAATACGGGCTTACGTTGTGCGCGGGACTCCTTTTTGCCCTTGATCCAGCTTGTAGTAGCGACTGAGAGCCAGTCGCAATCTCTTTGCACTTCCGCTTCAGGACGTGCCGAATGGCTGGTGAGGATTTCTACTCAGACCAGTTCTTCACGCGCTCCACACCTTTGCTCCACAATCTAAGCTCACGATCGCGCCTTTCCTGACTCATGGAAGGCCTAAAAAAGGTACGATTCTCCTGGAGCTTCAACAGAGCTTCTGCATCTTTCCATATACCAGCTTCCATGCCTGCAAGATAAGCCACGCCGAGTGCTGTAGTATCAGCATTTTGCGGACGTTCAACAGGAACATTTAGAATGTCGGATTGAAATTGCATCAGGTAGTGATTCGCAGTTGCCCCACCATCCACTCGAAGGGAAGGAAGTTTTTCACCCGTATCTGTTTCCATTGCTCGCACAAGGTCGTGCGATTGAAATGCAATTGATTTAAGCGCAGCGCGCGTCATGCGAGCAGGATCTGTATCGCGCGTCAGGCCGAAAACTGCACCGCGTGCCTTCATATCCCAGTGCGGTGCTCCCAGTCCCGCAAATGCTGGAACAAAAACCACATCATCTTCATCGTCGCGGATGTTTTTGATCATGTCCTCTGTTTCGCGAGCGCTTGCAAAGAATTTCATGAAGTCGCGCAGCCACTGAATCACTGCTCCTCCAATAAACACCGAACCTTCCAACGCATAGGAAACGCCACCTTTCTCATCGCATGCAAGCGTGGTAAGCAATCCTGATTTGCTGATTATATATTTGGAACCGGTTTGAAACAGTAGAAAGCAACCGGTGCCGTAGGTATTCTTTGCCTGCCCCGGCTTAACGCAAAGTTGTCCAAACAATGCGGCTTGTTGGTCTCCTGCGATTGCAAGCACAGGGATTCCATCGATTAGCCCCTGAACATTCTTAGTTGTACCAAATTTACTGCGGCTAGCCTGGACTTCAGGAAGAAGGTTTTTAGGAACGTTGAGCATCGTGCAGAGCTCGTCGTCCCATTGCTTGTTTTCAATATTGTACAGAAGCGTGCGCGATGCGTTTGTGTAATCGGTCTTCCATTCCCCGGTGAGTTTATAAAGCAGCCATGTGTCCATTGTGCCTGCCATCAGTTCGCCTTTTTCAGCTCTTGCGCGGGCACCTGGAACGTTCTCAAGAATCCAGCGAATCTTTGTGCCGGAGAAATATGCATCGATTACGAGGCCGGTCTTCTTGCGCACCATATCGGCCAGATTTTTCTTTTTGAGTTCTTCGCAAAAGTCAGCCGTGCGTCTGCATTGCCAGACAATCGCGCGATGGACAGGCTCACCTGTTTTTCTGTCCCAGATCAGAGTTGTTTCGCGTTGATTGGTAATTGCAATTCCAGCAGCATTCTTCGCATCCAGTCCACCCTTGCTCAGTGCCTCGGCCAAAAGCGAACATACACCTGTCCAGATCTCATTTGCATCGTGCTCTACCCAGCCCGGTTTAGGGAAGTGCTGGGTAAATTCTCGATAGGCGCTTGAAACGACCTTGCCTGCTGTGTCGAAACAGAATACGCGCGATCCAGTGGTACCCTGGTCAATGGAAATAATGAAGTCTTTTGCCATAAGCGAATTCAATCATCGAATACAAATGCGCAAGCCGAAAACCAAAAGGATTCGTCTTATTAAAGCCAATCGCCGGGAATCGATCATAAATCATTAATGATTAGACCAATCCAAGTTGGGTGGTTTCCTGGGCGCGATGCGTGCATTCAGATTGTCCGCACCCTGAGGAGAAATAGAATCGATGCTCGAACTCAGAGAAATTTCAAAAGCGTTTGGAAGGAAACAAGCTCTAAGCGATGTTTCGCTTGCTCTTCAACCAGGCGAATGCACTGGAATCATTGGACCTAACGGTTCTGGAAAAACTACGCTCATCAATATCATCCTGGGGCTCCTGCGGCCAGATTCAGGAACATATGATGTCGACGGCATACCGTTTGCCACAGCAAGAACTTCACTTCTTCGATCGATCGGGGCTGTTACAGAGCAGCCGCGTTTCTATCCTGGAGTCAGTGCGCGCGTAAATCTCAGATTCATCGCCCGGGCCTGTGGACTTGTGTCTGAAAAAGAAAGAATAGAGACGGTGCTGAAGTTCGCAGACCTGAGCGATCATGCTGATCGAGTTTACGGAAGCTATTCGCTTGGAATGCGGCAGCGCCTGAGCATCGCTGCCGCTCTTTTGTCTGATCCGCAGATAGTCATTTTCGATGAACCCACAAATGGACTTGATCCGGAAGGAATCCGCCTGATTCGCACAAAGATAATTGATTTGAAGGCACAGGGAAAGACAATCATTCTCTGTTCGCATTTGATGTCTGAAGTGCAGCAGGTCTGTACTCGATTTGCAATTCTATCTGAGGGCAGGGTGCTGCAAACTGCAACTGTAGAGGATGTCATTGGAGGCAAAGCTCGCACGATTGTTATTGCGGCCACAAACCTTGAAAAATTGCGACTTCACATTGAGCAGAAAGAAATAGGACAAATCACGCAAGAGCATTCAGGGAGTATTACATTGAAGGTCAGCGACAAAATAAAAAACCACGAACTACTCAAGCAACTCGTTGATTCTGGAATTGAGATTTCTTCTTTTGCTCCAGCGCCAACGGCCCTTGAAGATTATTTTACATCCGTGTTGAGTGCCCAATGATTCGCCAGATAGTACTTCAAATCTCAGCGCAGTGGATTCGATTACATGCAACGCGCACCTGGCAGGCTGTTTTGCTCATCAACTGCGTGCCCCTTGTTTTAATCACTGTGATTGCAAGGCTCCTTGCAACTCATCAGGGAGCAGATTCTGATACGTTTGCTGCCAGCGCCCTCAGTCTGGGCAACGGCTATGCAATGTATGCAACTACGTTGATTTTGCTTGTTGCCTATGCAATCGACTGGGGGCGTGATTTTGATCTGCGAACAATCCAGTTGCTTGCGGTTCGCGGAATCTCTCCCATTCCATTTGTTCTGGGCCGATATGCAATGTTCGTTGGGATTGCTGTGCTTGCCTGGGTGGCCACAAGACTTACGGTTATTCTTTGCAGTATTGGCTTTGGTGGGATGACAGCTCTGTCGGGTGAAATACCTGGACCATTCCTATTATGGCTGGGTATCAATTTAATAACCCTGGCCGTGGGAACGCTGCTGGTAATTCTTGCTGAATCTGCGGCGAACGGTACCGTCCTTGTGATTGCGTACCTTGTCCTGCTCGAAGGCATCATACCGCAGTTCCTGCGTTTCCTGGGCGAGGCTACGGGAAAGCCTGCACTTTCGACCATTGCTCAGTTCGCGACGTTTGCGCTAGTACGGCGGTTTGGAACAATGGAACAATCGGCGTTTGATCCCATTCTTTTAGCGCTCTATGTCGTTGTTCCGTTGATTGTTGCAATCCTGCTTTTGAAGCGCCGGGAGTTAGGGCGCCTGCGATGAGCCTGTTGGGCAGTCGAGTTACACTTGCTATACTCTGACTAAGCGAATTCACGCATGTTAGTATTTGTGCAACGCCACAAGGGGTAGACCAGCGACTAACAATGCGTCATTTTTCCGTCGGCTAAAAAAAGAAATTGACTCATTCTCCGTACACAATCTCATCCACGATTGCGAATACGGGGGAAATGGTCTGAAGACCATCCGAGTATATTGCGGAGGAAAAATATGGCTTTGGTTCTTATGGTGCTCATCATTGCGGTGGCTATCGTGTCGTTCGCTTGCTATGTAATGGTGCTGATCAAGATGTTCGGCGAAAATGCAAAAACAGGGATTATTGGTCTCATCTGCGGTATTTATGCACTGGTATGGGGTTGGCAGAATCAACCTGATAAAGTTAGCAAGAACGTGATGCTCGTGTGGAGTGGCGCGATCGGTGTACTCATCGTACTCCAAGTGTTGACACCTATGCTTACTAGCTCAGGGACCTGATTTCGACAAGCCCGGCGAAAAAGCCGGGCTAATGCAGCTTTCGCAGATTTTAGTTTGACTTTCTTACACTCCTAAAACCAACTCCTCCTGCGCAGCCCAAAGCTGTAGCACACATGGAGTTACAAACAAATGGCAGATTCAACACCACAAAGAGAATGGATGACCACACTCTTATTGGCACTATTCCTTGGTACACTTGGCGTTCATCGCTTCTATACCGGATACAAAGGTTCAGCAATCGCGCAGCTTCTGACGCTGGGCGGATGCGGTCTGTGGTCTCTGTATGACCTGGTTATGATCATCACTGGTTCTTTCAAAGATGCAGAAGGCCGTGACCTCGTTAAAAACGGGTAATATTGATCCAATCTAATGGAGCGGGCGCGTGCCCGCTTCACATTCTTGCAATTCTAAATATATTAAATACAAACATTATCCCGGCAAGCGTAGCAATGCCAGGCATAAAGAATCTGCTCTGACGAACCAGTCGCGCCGGATTCCAACCCGAAACTAGTTCAATCAAAAATCCAATTACCTGAAAGGCGGTTAGCGCAAAGAGCGGCAGTGCAAATGGATTGTAGTGTATTGCATCTGAAAATTGACCGTGACCAATGCAGACAAATCCACGAGTCAGTCCGCAACCCGGACATGGGAGCCCGGTAAGCATGCGAAACGGACAGAGTACAATCTCCGGCAGGTTGCTAAATGGAACCGCCACACTGATAGTCAGTGTGGCAGCTGCGATTGCAGTTGGTTTCCATTCTCCCGGAGCCAGTCTCACAATTAAATTTCTTCGTCTATGATTTGTTCAAATGCACCCTGCGGCTGTGCACCCGAAAGCATTCTACCGTTGATGAAGAAGGCAGGTGTTCCAGAAACACCGAGCGCTTCACCTGACTTCTGAGAATCCTGAATTTCCTTAACCACTGTTGGATCTGCAACACAGGTTTGATATTGTGCCATGTCCGTTCCAGCCGATGCTGCAACCTTTGCTGTGCCTTCTTTAGTGGTAACATCTGCGGGGCGATCATGCCCGAACATAGTATCAAAGAATTTCCAATATCCTGCTTTGTTTGTGCGATAGACGCAACGAGCGCCAATGTGCATGGTCATAGCATTCTGGTGGAAGCTTAGCGGAAAGTCCTTGAATACCCAGCGAATTTTATCGCCGTACTTCTCGCGGAGTTTTGCCGTGGTTGGCTGCACGCGGATACAAAACGGACATTCAAAGTCGGAATACTCAACAATAGTAACTTTGGCGCCGGTATTGCCGCGCTCAGGGAAGCCAGCTGTTTCAACTTTAACACGAGTGTAATCGTACGTGTACTTATACGTTTTCTTCATTTTGCCGATTTCGGCCTGAACCAGGTCTCTGCCTGCTTGCTCACGTAAATGTTGTTCGATTCTGCCGCGCAGTTGTGGCAAGCTCTGTCCGTCTGTTTGACCTCCGCGCTTGATCTGCTCATAGAAAGCGGCGATCTCCATTTCGCTTGGTGCAGGAGCTTTTTCCATTATGGATCGTGAATACTTTTCAACGTCCACGCCCTCTTTCTTGGCTGCCAGTTCCATCATCTTCTTGACGGCGAGTTGTTCGAGTACTTCGCGAATCTGGCTGTCGTATTGTTCGCGCATACGCTTGTATTCCGCTGGCATTTCTTTTTCAATATCACTTTCAGTGAGTTTGCTTCCGTCTACAGAAACCCAGGCTCCCTGGGGCTTACAGGCAAGTACGAGTACGGAAAGTATCGCGATGGCGATTAGCGGTTTGTTCATTGAATCCCTCATGCTACAATTAATCCAACCAGATTGAAGCCGAACGCTTTAAAATCCGGCGTTGGGTTAGAGTCTGGGTGCTTCCGAGGGGGGAAAGTAATTTTCAGTATGGATTGAAGGAGTCAATCCATGATACAACTGCCGGTGAAATGGGAACCCGGCTCTACATGCAGGTCCGCTGTGCGTACATCGCCAACCAGCTTTGCGCTTTTCTTGATCTCAAGCTTCTTTCCTGCCTGGAGATTGCCTTTGAGTTCACCCTCAATGGTAATGAATGCCGCTTCAACGTCAGCTTCCACATGTGCTCCAGCGCCAACAATCAGATGACCGGCAGTCTGGATTTTGCCCCGGAAACTCCCGGAGATCTTGAGATTCTTTTTGAACTGCAGCCGACCGCGGAACTGGATGTCCTCGCCTAGAATTGTGTCAATATCCTGCATATCTCTGAAGTGCACGGCGGGCACCCTGGTCAAGGGAAAAATACGCATGGCCGGGCCGGAAATGACCGTAAATCGGAATGATGGGTCCAATGAACGAATCCCTGCAACTTCCGCTCTGGAAAGTTAAGCCATCCGAACGCGACGGATTTCATAAAACATATTACACCGTTACGCCAGACGAAGACCAGATCATAATCGATTCAAATCATGCGCGGCAGATGGTGAGAATCCAGCTTACGATTGCGCGCGAAGGTGGCCGTCAGTATGCCTGCGTAATTAAGTCAGGCACCATCTTACAGGAACGTGACATCACCGTTGGTCGGCCAATGGAGCTAACTGCAAGAATGTTTCCATTCAGGCAGTTAATTGGAGCGATTCCGGATTCAATGCTCAGGCGCACGATTGGGGGAAACTATGGCATCCCAACGACTGCTCCAGCATCCACTGGGACCGGCCGTGTAAGACTGGTTCGGATTCCCAGGGTCAATCGCTTTCAAAGATTCTTGAGAAAGAAGCGAGCAGCTGAGAATCGCCCGGGAGCCTGGTATCAGCATCTATTCCGCAGACTTCCAGCGGAGGCCTTCCAGGTGGGTTGCGTTTGCGCCCTTGCTCTGGGATATTTTCATCAATTGCTCAGCACGGCTCAGTTCGCCTGTCTTGTGGGTTTCTTTGGGCTGTGGTCTGGTGCGTACGATTGGCTTGTACGCCAGAAGAATCCCTTTATCCCGCGTGTGGCAGGCATGCTTGGCGTGAGCGCGTATGCAGTCTGGCTCCAGGTTCAGTACCGAATCTGGGGTATCTTTCTTAATTGATAAGATAGCCCCTCAAACTAAAATGAACCATGCCGCAAGGCGAAACACGCATAACCGAACAAAAGTTCATAACGTTCTCACTTGGTGACGAAGATTACGGGATTCCTGTGCTCGAAGTCCTTGAGATTGTGCGAATTGAGAATCTGATTCGTGTACCTCATGCGCGCGACTATCTCATGGGCATGATGGACATTCGCGGTCACGTAATCCCAATCCTTGATCTTAGAAAAAAGCTTCAAATGGAAAGTCTCGACGGCACGCGCGAACGAGCCATCCTGATCGCTGTAGGAACCAGACGAGTTGGTCTGGCCGTCGATCGCGTGGCGCATGTTAGAACCTTTTCCTCTGACTCAATTGATGAAGGCCCGCCCGTGCTCAAAAGTGCTGCCAATCGCCATGTTATTGGTGTAGGTAAGTCCGGAGATCAATTTGTGGTCTTAATGAGCCTTGAGAATTTATTTGCAGCAGACGAAGTGGAACAGTTTTTTGATCGGTAGTTGTTCTTTCATGCGACGTGTCTTAGTTCTTTTTTTATTCCTCCTACCTTGCATAACCTTTGCAGATGACGATAAGGTTGCAGCCCTTCTTGATAAAAGCGGCCAGGATCGTCGGGTGGGAATTTGGTATATCTATCAAGAAAAGCGCCCGGATCTTTTAAAACGTGCCGCAGAAATCCTTCTTACTAGCGAAGACATCCAGGATCAACAGGCAGTAATTGAAGTATTCGATGCGTACGGCGAAAATCTGGAATCGGCTCTGCCCGAATGGTACGTCTATATTGATCGATTTTTGAAATTCGGTCGTGATGAAGATATGCTGGTTCGAGCGATGGCGCTCGGCGCAAAATGGAAAGAGTCCCGTTTAATGGAAGCGCTCTCGCGCATGGCTGCCCATCCAATGCGCAAGGTTCGCACAAGTGCATTTAGATCCATGGCTGCAATGCGAAACGATCAGATCATTCCTGTTATTTTAAAACTTTCGCAGTCAGGTCGTGCAATTGAACGCATGTACGCCCTGGAAGGCATGCGCGAGTACGGCGATCCAAGACTTGCCCCATTTGCAGAACGACTTTTGCAAGATTCAAATCGATCGGTTAAGATGTATGCTATTCCCGGATATGCAACCCAGCCTGGATCAGAAGGGAACAGCTACCTGATTGCAAGAATGTATAATCAGGAATCGGATGAGGAATTGCGCGAACGTGTAATTCAAATCATAGTAGCCCGGCGCTGGGGACAGCATGCAGGGCTTGTCTCACAGGCATGCTCGGATTCATCGCCTCTGGTTCGGATGGCGGCGTTCCAGGGAGCCCGCGTGTTTGGTCTGGCTCAATCTGTTTCGCGTCAGCTGGAAAATGAAAGCGACCCTAACCTGAGGCGCTATGGCCTGGACACGCTCCTGTTCCTTGGGAACTCAGGGGGCGGGACAGGAATTACCCATATTCTGGCGTCGGATGAGGATGTGACTATGCGCCTGCGGGCTGCAACGGCCTTGAACTTGTTTCGGGAAAGAATGGGCCTGAGCTCCCTGCATTATAGCATGCGTCTTGATCCAATCGAAAATATTCGCGTAGAATGCGCCGATGCACTGGGCGAAATAGGGGATCTGTCATCGGCCGCTATCCTTTTGCAGTCTATGGGCGACGACGGGGAGTCCTACGCAGTAAAAAGTGCAGCTCTACTCTCGTATTTACGCCTTCCGCTGACCGATAAAAGAAGCGGGCTACTAACTCTTGCAGATCGTATCCGGGACCAGCGTTTTGCGCGCCAGATCCGGCTCCGCTTTAGATAATAGTCCTATACACAAATGACAGACCAAACACGACCTGAGGGAAGCGTTCCTCAGGAGACATCGACTCGCCGACGGTTCGATCCATTTCGAAACCTGGGGCCCATTGCATCCAGCGACGCTGCCACGCAAAAGCGCGAGCTAGCCACGCGCTCTGATCTCAAAACCATTAAGAAAGCTGGCGTGCGTGTGCACGGGAGCAAGGTCGTTACAGACGATGTAAAAAAGCTCAAGTCATTGTCTGTGGCTCCAGGGATTGCCCCGGGAGCGGTTGCAAACTACTATGCCGAACCAGTTCGAATCGAGTACTACATACCCAAGGAATCCAAGTTCGCAGTTGAGACGCGTCTGCTTTACATACCGCTCATTGATCCTGTCATTCGGCCCCAGGATGAAGTGTTGAAATGGGCCAGCGATAAGAATCGTTTTGTGGACTTAATGGAAGTGATGAATGAATTTCCTCAAACCATCACAGGGCTGATTGAATCCTACCACGAAGTATTGAATCTATACGAGCATATTTCACGCGTGATGCGCCAGGCAGAGACTACCGACCCGGAACTATACCGCACAGCGTTCTATCTCACGGAAACTCTGTTCGAGTATGAACCGTCGATTGCGGCCCTTGAGTTTATGGGTGATTTTTTGACTTACAACTTGAACTGGCTTGTTCGAAAGATGAATGAACTTGAGATTGAGTTTCGCGCCTCTGACAAGATCGTTTCTTATTTTATCAAACTTAGAAATGAATACTGGGAAGAAAACAACATGGATTACGATGAACGTTTTGAAATCCTGGCATCGTTGTTTTTTGATCAAGCGTATCCGCATCGCGGCGTTTCCATTGTTGAAGAAGATTTTCTTTTTGAAGTGTTTGACCGGAATCGTTAAATAGCGCAAACTCGCCAGGGGACAATTCTGCGTGCACCTGCGCAGATCAGGCGCCAGGGGGAATTCATGTCGCAAGAGAAACCTGAAGCAAAGTCGATTGAAATCGACGATCATGATGAAACTCATATAATTGAAGCCAGAAAGCGCGCAAAGGAAGCGCGTGAAGCAAAAGACAGGGAGCAAAAAGACTCAAAGTGAAAGCTGAAACGGGTGCCGAGGATTTACGCGCCTATTACATTACCCCGGAATTCCTAACCAGGCTGTCAAAGCGGGCGCGCACCTGGGGAAGATCTTTCATCCTGGAACAAATGCAAGCATTCCAGGCTGAACATCCGGATTATCCGGAACTATTAGAAGTACTCCAATTGGAGCTGGACATTCGGGATAAAAAGGAGCTGCCGCTTGACTGACTTTGCAGAACTTCATTCTCATCTGTATGGTTGCCTGACCGTTGACGATCTCTACTTCCTAGCTGAACGAAACACTCCGCGCTGGCAGATATTTGTAGATTCATGGACTAAAGCGCATGGAACTCCTCCTGTAATGGACGGGCTCATGGATCCATCAAACCGTAGAATACTTGAAAAACATTATCATTTTAAATCAGCCTCAGATTTTCCAAAATTCCAGGCATGCTTTGATTTGATCATAGCTCTTTCGAGCACTGAGCCTGAGGAGTTACGTGAAATAGCCCTTCGCGTGGCTGCCCGTGAACCTGCAGTTCACGCCGAATACAGACAATTGCTTTCGCCTTTCTTACCCATGGACGACTTCAAGGCGCGGATGAAAGCACTGGCGCTTGCATTTGAAGAATCCAATCGCTTGAATCCAAAAAAAACAGCAAAACTTGCCGTATCAATTCCCAGGCGAATCGATCGAGCCAATGAATACTGGATCGCACTGCAAGACCTCTTACAGGAAGACGCAGTATCGCGTCAGATCGTTGGTGTAGATTTTTGTGCGCAGGAAGAAGGAAATCCGCCGAGTGCAATCGCACCACTGCTTGCAAGCATTCAGTCCTTTAATACACAACATCCGGACAGAGCACTTGCCATCCTGTACCATGTAGGGGAGAGTTTTGCAGATAAGAGTGTCGAGTCAGCCGTCAGATGGATCGTAGAAGCTGCAAGGTTAGGCTGTCACAGATTGGGCCATGCAATTGCGCTTGGAATTGATCCTGAAATGTTTAGCCTGTCTACTCGCCAGGAAATAGTCAGAGAGAGAATGGACCAGATTCAATTTGAATTAAGCGAATTGGATTCATTGCAGTCTGCCGGGCTTGAGCTTGAGCCGGATGCTCTGAAAGTTGAACTGGAGCAGCTGGAAAGATGTGGAACCGAGTCAGTTACAATTACCTACGATTCAAAAAGGGTGAGAAATCTGAAGTTGTTCCAGGACTGGGCCATGCAAGAAATCAAGAAAACGCCAGCAATTATTGAAAGTTGTCCCACGTCCAACGTGCGCATTGCCGCAATTCAGGGAAGGCACCCAATTCACCGGTTTTTGGAGGCGGGGATTCCTGTAGTGATTGGGGCGGACGATCCGGGAATCTTTGATACGGATTTGCCGGGTGAGTTTCAGATCCTGGAAAGCTGGGGAATTTCTGCGGAGGAAATTGCAAAACTCAAGGCACGATCGCTAGAGGTTACTTCTGAAAAATTGGTAAGACGAGCGTAAGGTTTTGCGCTTCTTCAGCGATCAGGGTTCTTCGCGCTCGATGTATTTGCCTTTGCCGCGCGCTACAATCTTGCCGATTTCATTTTCAATTTCTGCGCGATTCTCAACCACGCGACGGTTCTTCTTAACAAACCATC
This sequence comes from Spirochaetia bacterium, assembly GCA_021413825.1. Lineage (GTDB taxonomy): Bacteria > Spirochaetota > Leptospiria > Leptospirales > Leptonemataceae > JAEUSB01. The sequence continues at coordinate 58,498 of JAIOPQ010000086.1, forward strand.
CGCGCAAGTAAAGGTTTTCATCCAGAGTTGCTGACTGAAGATAACGAATTGTAAGCTCACCCGTTACGGTGTCAAAATTCATGGCTTCATTGATTCGAGCCATAATCTCATCGAGAATTACTGCAAGCACGCCAGGGTGAACTGAATCTTTCTCCCCGCGGAATTTTGCAGGGCAGCGATATTCGCCGTAGGCAGTTTTAGTATCTTCGTCAAAGGTGAGTTTCAGCTGGAGGCCGTCGTCATTGTCGACACCGGAGCCAAAGCCGCTACTAGGATCGCGTCCAGCCATGTTTCTAAAAATAGGTGGTTTCTTACAAGTCAATCTTTATTTTTTACCTGTGACCTGGCTGCGGCGACGACTGGAAGTTTGGTGCGTCCTTGGCTTCTTTTCCTTCTTCCGATTATTTCCTTATCCGGCCTCAGCGCGGTTCTGCGGGAAGGCCCTGGGGCGATTAGCCTGGGTTTTAAGTCCGCGCGTACGCAGACGCAGTCTGTCAAATCTACAGATCGCCTTTCCTGATTACTCTTCCGATGAGGTGCGGGCTCTCGCACGCACAGCCTATGATTTTATGGGGAGGGTAATGTACGAGTTCATCTGGTCTGGCCGGGTATCGCGCGAGGAATTAGTTGCAAAAATTGAGTTTGAGCCCACCGGGCTCGCCGCATTTGAGCGTGCGTATGCAGCCGGAAAGGGCGTGGTGTTTGTAACAGGACATCTTGGAAACTGGGAGATACTGTCGCATGCACTGGTGTTGCACGGATTCAAATTGAATGCGTATGCGGCTGTACTTGCAAACGACTATGCACATCGCTATGTTGAAAAATTGCGAACCAGGTTTGGCGCAAAGTTTCACGCACCGCGCATGATTACGAGCCCGGACCTGCTTCGAGCACTTAAACGAGGGGAAGTGGCAGGTTTTGTTGCGGATCAAAATGCTGGCGGTCGCGGGCTCTTTGTCCGGTATATGGGCCAGCTTGCGTCCACGCACAAGGGACCTGCATCGTATGCTGCGATTTCTCGAGTTCCCATTTTCTTCGGTGTCTGTCTTGCAAAGCCTGACGGAACATTTCGCGTGGAGCTGATTGATCTGGGCGCCGGGCCTAAGAAAGATTTACCTTCAATTCTACGCTTCACGGCGCGCTGGGTAGGTTTACTCGAAAAGTATGTGCGGAAATATCCCGAGCAATATTTCTGGATGCATCATAGATGGAAGAGCAGGCCGGGGCCGGACTCGGCTGTGTCCGAATCCATTGATTCAGAATTAGAACCATATGCTTGAAAAAACGCTGTCTGGAAAGCTCGCACTGCGTATCCTGGTGATGGCATGAAACAGCCCGTTACTAAAATCCTGGTTGCAACAAGTGTTTTGATTCACGTCTTCGTCTGGTATCTGCTTCCGATGATTTCAGGTTCGGGGGCCGCGCATGATTTTGTGAATCGCTTTGCCCTTCTGCCTGTTGAGTTCCGCGATGGTGCTGTCTGGCAGCCATTGACGGCTGTTTTTCTCCATACTGGGATCCTTCATCTGGTTTTCTGTATGGTTACTCTGTGGAGTCTGGGGCAGGCAGTTGAGAACACCCTGGGGTCAATGCGCTACGGTTGGCTTTGTTTTGTGACCGCTTCTACAAGCTCACTTGCAGTCATTTTCATTCAGCCAGAACTGGAACATCCAGGCATGGGAACCTCTGGATTGATCATGGGACTACTCGGTGCGCTTGCTGTTTATTATCCTAACTCAACAATCCTGGTATTTTTCCTATCAATGCGCGCACGGACGGCTGCAATTGTGTTTGGTGCGCTCTCAATTCTACTGCCTCTATTTGGAATTGTTGAATCAATTTCACCTGTAAATCACATAGCCGGGCTGATTGCTGGTGTCCTGTATGCTCGCTTTGCCCTTGGGCTTCGCTACGGCGCTCAGAATCTAAATCCGCAGGAAGACAACTTCCTGAGAAAGAAACTCATGGAACAAGATCGAGTGCGTGAGTTGTTTGATGGTATGAAGCGTGTGCGCCCGGAGCGCTGGCAAACGCAGGATTATCCCCAGGAGAAGGTCATAAATCCAACCCCGGAAGAAACACAGGCTCCGCCAGCGGGGGACGCGAAGCGATTGCACTACGATCCAACAACCGGTAAATTCTTCTTCAGATAATCAATCGCTCTCCTGAATTTCCGAAAGTGAAGCCTTGAGGCGAGTGACTCCAGGATGCTTAGGGTCGATCGCTTCTGCCCGCGCCAGATTTGACCTGGCGCGATCCGTGTTGCCCGTTAAGCGATAAAGCTCTCCGAGTAAGAGCAAGTTTCCAATATGACCTGGCTGCCTCAGACGCAGGCGTTCTGCCATGTCGGCCGCCTTAAGCGCATCCTTGCGCGTTTGCGCAGTTTGACGCATTGCAAGGGCCAATTGAAACAGTATCTCCGAGTTTCCGGGCTCTACCTCATGTGCTTGCTCGAGATGCGCTACGGCCGTCTTCCAATCCTTTTGTTGAATAGCGATTTTCGAAGCATCGATTAGCCCCGCAGAGTTAGATCGCCCTGCGCCTGAGCCCGTGTAGTCTACCCGAAGGAGTGAAAGATCATCCGTGATTTCTCCGCGTGCCTTGATGCTTTCGAATATGAGTTCCAGATCACCCTTTCCGGATTCTACAAGATTAAGAAAGAGTTCACTGTCTTCGCTGATGATTCTATTCCCGTTAGGATCAACTCCAATGGCTATGTCGTCTCGCCCGTCCGATCCCATTATCACAATATCACCAGGGCCCAGTTGCAGAGTCCCGATGCTCAAACCAGAATCAAGCCCCTGGATGCCGATTTTCCTGAGATAGTCTGCGTCCCGTTCGATGAAGCTAGCCTTACCATCGCGGTAGAGCACCGTGTAGGGATGCTCAGCGTTTATAAAGTAGAATAGCCCGGTTGAGTCGTCTACAAGGCCAATGACTGCAGAAATCATCATGCTTCCATCGAATGACACAAACACATTCTGCAATTCTATGAAACATTCCTTAAGCCATTGCTCCGGATGACGATCCGACAGCAAACCCTGCGATTGCGATCTGGCCACAACGTTCTTAAATACAGTTCCAAGAACAAGGGCCCCACCGGCACCCTGCATGGATTTTCCCATTGCATCTGCATTGATTAGGGCAGTGTACGGTCTGCCTTTCAATTCAACCGAATACGTAGATACCACATCTCCGCCAATGTCAGAGGACCATTTCTTGAAGATAAATTTCTTTTTCTGTTCAATGATCATTGTGGCTGAAACGGTATCCGACATTGCGTGGATGCCGTTTAACGGTTTTAGTAGCAAAGAAGTCAAAAAGTAATCCCCGTCCTGCTGAACCTTCAGATTTCGCACTTCGTTTAGTGTGTTGTTGAGTTCTTCCGTTCGCTTCTGCACCTTTCCTTCCAGGTTTTTGTTCAGATCCTCCACCTGTTCATTGAGGCGTACAAAACGATTGGCCAGAACCAGTGCAAGACTCATTACAAAGAAAATGAATGCAAATCCAGTAACGCGCGGTGTATTGATCAATGCCCGGCTGCTTAAAATGTCCAGAATCATTCCGCTCAGTACGATTAAAAGACCCATGAGCATGAAGAATGCGTCCCGGTCCTTGCGAAGCAGGCGATAAACTATGATTCCAATCATCGCGATAATCAAAATTAGCCACAGGGGTTGCACGAGTTTGATATTGATCTGGTTTAGTAATCTCACGTCCGTGGTGATCATAGAAAAGATTGCCAGGACTAACTGAATTGCAGATGGAATTGCAGTCACAATATCAAGTATGCGCACGAATCGATTGCGCGGTAGTTCAAAGTAGGTTCGAATAAAATAGTACATTAGCGGAATGAGTAGAAAGAGCAGCCCGTACTCGAGTTGTTTGCAGAATAGAAAATCCCAATCCAGTATGTTTTTAAACTGAGTGCGTAGAAACTGATAAATTACTAGAATCCATACAAATAGTCCAAAGAGTAAGTTTTCTCGTTCCTTGCGTCTTCTTAGAAACAAGAACAGGAAGTAACTGCCCGCCGTAAAATACAGAACCAGAAATCCGGCCTCACGGAAATTGTAGATATAGAAATCCTTGTACATTGCATCTGCCGGGCCAATCGATGTATGGTCTTTCTGGATTCCAACTTCCTCCGGGAAGTACCGGCGGGTTTGAACAAGTATTTCATTCATGCCCTGCTTTAGAATTCCGGAGGGAATTCTGTAGATGCGTAATTTGTCATACGCTTCCGGCGTGGGCGCATCCCATTTCCCAGACGATGCAATAAACTTGCCGTTTACGTAGACTCTGTCCTTATCGGTAATCACACCTAGCCTGAGGGCAACGTCATCCGGCACCGGCCCTGTAAGGATGAAAGATTTCCGTAGCCATGCAATCTCCGGAGCCTGCTTCTTATTCTGAAAATGGCTAACTGTTGGAATCGAAACGTTCTCCCAGATCTTATCGGGGCTATCAATTCCGGTTTGTATCTGCTTCTGCCGATCATCCGTTAGACGAAATTCTTCTGCAGTGGCCCACCAGGTATGTGTGTCCGTAGAATCCAATAGGACTTCAGTGTTTAAGTCCTGAATCTCCTGGGTTTGAAATGCCGGATTCGCGCCAGCGGAAGCTGTGAAGAGCAATAAGGCCGCAATAAATAGAAACGATCGCATAGCGCAGGATGTGGCTGGAGGCGATCTATTGAAAAGAAATTAAAAAAGAACAACGTTAGGCTACACCGAAGAGCCTAGTTTTACATTGGTTGATTTAGGGCCCGGACATTGCAGAGCCAGGTGGTTCCCACGACTCCAACGATTGCGAAGGTAGTTACGGAATTTACCAGTCCAGGATCGATTGCATCTGGCCTGAGCGTTGCAAAGATTTCAAGTCCCCCGGCCAGGATTGCAAGTAGCCCCGCGCCGCCGAATAAGAGGGCGCCAGCCCTCGACTCATTCGTGAACGTATATGCAAAGGGGAACGCGGCTCCAATCATTGCAGAGCCCAGAATTGTCCAGATATGTGAACTCAGCGCGAATCCTGCAGCCAACGAAATGATACCCAGGACTACAGGTGCACCCACGAATACCGCTTCAACGCGCTCCCGGAATTTCAGGGCATATCTTGCGAATCGATCTGTGAGCAGGATGAAGTTTCCAACTCCCTGCGCAACATGAACCCAGAGTACAAACAGAAAATACAGGGCACCGATTGCAATTCCGATGGGAGCTGCAGCGCCAGTAAACAGAGGTCGCACAAATCGCACAAACAGCATGAGGCCAATGATTACGGCCCATCGTGTCTTTTCGCTCAGGCGTTGCATCCAGAAACAATACTTCAAATACGCGCGATAGAAAACGGAGCGAGCTTTGAACGAGTGTAGTAGTCCTTCGCGCGCACCGTCCATGTTTGGATCGAGTCGCAATGCCTCTCTGAAATGATCTTCGGCGCGTCTTGTGTCGCTTGATTGCAATGCAGCCCAACCCGCAGTTGCATGCGTGTACGCGTCCTCTGGATCGCGCGCAAGCATATCGTCTACGTGGGCCCGGTTCTGGGCCATTTTGTTCTGCAGGCGAAGCGCATGCGCAAGGGCATTTCCAGCAAACACATTCTCAGGATCGATTGAAAGAGCCATGCGCGCTGCTTCTTCTGTCTCTGGCCATTTTTCCATGGCCATGCTTGCCTGCGCTACGGCGCAATGCGCATACGCAGAGTTGGGATCGAGCGACACGGCTTCCCTGGCTTCATTACGAGCTTCGTTTTCTTTTTCTGCACCCACAAGGATGAACGATTTGAGTGCTCTGTGATCAGATTCATTTGGCTCAAGTGCAATAGCCTGCGAAATAGAGTCGATCGCCTGGTTAAGTTTCTCCTGGTGAAACTGACAGGCCGCCAGCGCATGAAATGCAAGTGCGTTGTTTGGCTCTGTACTTAGAGCGCCCTTGATATACTCTTCTGCTTCCGCATAACGTCGTTGTTCTTTTAATAGCAGGCCACGCGCAAGATTTCCGGATGGATCGTATGACATATCAATTTCCTGGTTTAGTAATGCCGAGGAAGGTCAGGATATCGTTGTAAAATCCGCTTTGATTTGAATACATTGCGTAATTACGCGCGCTTTCAAACCAGGCTTTTGTGGAAGGCTGAATGCTTTTAGCGCTCTTGATTAGTTCATCCGTCGTGATTGGATGCATCTTGTTTTCTTTCATGGCTTGCGCCAGGCAGCGTTCAATTGTAAGGTCAAACACCAGTTTCAGATCTGCACCAGAGAAATCTTTTGTCTTTTTTGCAATCGAGGCAACATCAAGGGAATTGGTAGGCTTCCCCTCTGCCATGAGTGATACAATGTTCTTGCGAGCTGTTTCATCCGGTGGAGGAACAAACAAGATTCTATCAAATCTCCCAGGCCTGCGAAACGCAGGATCGATATGCCATGGAGCATTCGTAGCACCGAGTACGAGAAGGCCTTCGTTCGATCCATTTGTGCCGTCGAGTTCTGCAAGAAATTGATTGATGAGTGTGCGGCCGGCGCTGCGTTTCATATCGTTTCTGTCTGCTGCAAGTGCATCGACTTCATCAAAGAAAAGTACAGCAGGAGTATTCGCGCGGGCCAGTTCAAATATCTGATGCAGGTTCTTCTCGCTATTCCCAAGATATAGATCCAGGATTTCATGAATCCCAATCGATAGGAAACGTGCGTTGATTTCACCTGCGGTGGCCCGTGAAAGCATGGTCTTTCCACAGCCAGGTGGACCATAGAGTAGAACGCCTCCTCCAGGTTTTTTGCCATACGCGCGAAACAAATCCGGATTCTTCATTGGGTAAAGGATCTTCATTCGAATTTCCTCTTTCACAGCTTCCATGCCGCCCACGCCCTGGAACGTCAGTGTTGGCGATTCAAAAGCCCCGTCAGCTGTCATGTCCGGTTCCTGGACGGGCCGCGCATCTGCTGTAACTTTAACCGGTTTTTTATTTACGATCTCTTCTTCAAGGTCAGGATCGCGCAGTCCAGAATCGAGTATCAGGGCTTCTTCGTATTTTTTACGCGCTTCTGCTTCGCGTCCTTCTGCGTGTAGCAGCTGTGCGAGGAATAGACGAGCCGGGGCAAATCCAGGAAATCGCTCCACGATAACTTCTGATCTGACGATTGCTTCTGAACGTTTTCCCAGAAGTTGAATCGCGCGCGCAATTCCGAGCATGGCTTCTGGCAGATTCCCGTCGATTGCCAGGGCTTGTTCGAACGTCTGGCGAGCTTCGGTTGCGTTTGATTCTTTCAAACACGACTCACCAAACAATAGTAAGAGGGGAACATTATCCGGTGACTGCTGGAGGGCGCGCCTGAGTGCGTCTAGGTCGGACATGGTCAACCAAGCCCCCGAGCCTTCAGACGGTCAATCGAAACGATCCTTACCATGCCCATCTGTGGATGGTCTTTTTGAAATGGTCTTGCGGGTCTAGAAGTCGAAACTTTCGAGAGCTTCTTCAACGGTTTTGAAAATTTCGAAAACAGAACTAAGCTTTGTGATTTCCATAAGGTTTTCAACGTCCGAATTCAGCCCTGCGAAAACCATGCGGCCTTTGAGATAATCAACGTGCTTGAAAATGTTCAAGAATAAACCGAGTGCAGCTGAATTGATGAATGGCACCTTCTTCATATCCACAATAAATTTGGGAGCACTGTCAGGTTTGATGTACTTTTCCATCCGCTCTGCAAGTTCATATTCATCGCCCGATTTAATCGCGCCTTCAATTTTGACGATTGTTACTTCGCCTTTGGTTATTATCTTTGTCTTCATTGAGTATGCTAAAGTTGAGTAGTGTTTTTTCTTCGCAGAGCACGCTGTAAGTCCCTGGACCGAACTGATCCAGACTCTTGCGAAGCCTATTTTTAATGAGCAAGAATTCTACTAAGTTGCCACCTTTGTAAAGTGAAATTGACAATGGGCTGCCTTTTTTTGAACCTTTTTCGAGCAAGAGGTCCCAACCCCGGCCATTTCCCGACAACTCGACCAGGAGAAAGTCCGCGCCAAGGGGGAAAACATCGCTATGTAGCACAGCTGGAGCGTTTTCCGATCTAAATGCAGGCGCAAACGTTCTGAACCCAAGATTCGACGAAGTCAGAGCATTTCCCTGAATCGTAAAGGATGGCGTAGACGTTTCAGGCTCGAGACAGGCCAGGTCAGTGAGAATTTCGAGGGTTTCCTGGCAGGTTCTGTCGGTTGCAAAAGCCCGCGCTGGGAGTGGAAACCCTGTTTCCATGTGGTTGATTGCCATTCTCAGCAGGTCTGTCGTTCCAGCCGGTCTGGCCTGTGCTTTAATCTCTGGTGTCATTAGATTGCTCCTTCTATTTCCATAGCGTTTCGCAGATGAGCCCTTGCGGTTTCAATCCTGCGTGCTACAGTGGTTTTGCTTGTTCCGAGAAATGTGCCGATTTCAGCGTAAGAGAAGATGGGTTTGGGCTTGCCAAGAGCCTGGACAACGCGGGATTTCCATCTTTGTAAACGACTGGAAGGTCGTTCATGGATCAGATGATTCAACCGTCCTGCGCGATTGATTTGGCGCTCAGACACAGTCAAATGTTGCCTGCGACGACGGGCCAATTCGCGAAGAAGTCTCGATGCGTCTTCAGCCCCGCGTGTAATAGCCAGCATTCGCAATTCCGGCGCTGTCAGATCCATTCCATAGTGAAGTTTTAGAGGAATGCGCAACTCAAGTGAAAGGTCCGTCATCCGATCGAGCAGTTTGTCTCCGCGCGAATCGGGTACGGACTCAACGTCTGCCAGCCGCGAAAAGTCTTCCATTGGAAAGGCGGAAATCTGCGTGCGCTTGCGTGTGCGAAGGAAGTTCGAAAATTCGTTCCGTAGATAGACAGCCAGAAATCCAGTAAAGGGAATATCCTGCCTGGTCTTGTAAGCACCCAGACAGGCGACTCCCTTATTCTCATAGAAGTGAAGATAGAAATCCCCGGCCATATCCGGATCTCTAGTCAGGCGAATCTGGACATATCGCATGATCCACTTTGCGCATCCATCCATGAAGGCAGGCAAATCCTCAGACTCATAGTAGGCGCCAGGCAGTTCTTTCAGCGGATCGGTTAGTTGCTTCTTTTCCATCTGGTTATCTCTTAGTATTGAAGTGTCCTGGAAGTTTGAATCGTGCCGATTTTTTTATCTGAATTCCGGTACATCGAGCAAAAAAGTCATCCTAACTGGGGTCCGGTTGATTTTCTTTGACGAGTGCAACTGGATTTCACTAAAATGGAAGGCGCGGGGAATGATTATGTCTACCTGGATTGCCTGAGTTCCTCTCCGCCACAACTGACGGGCCAGCAAATCGCGCGAATCTCCCATCGACACTTTGGAGTCGGGTCAGACGGATTGGTCATGATTCTGCCCTCCAGTAAGGCAGATGTGCGTATGCGTATGTGGAATTCAGACGGGTCAGAATCTGCAATGTGCGGAAATGCACTGCGATGTGTCGCACTTTATGCCGGGAAGCAAATGAGAAAAGATACTCTGCGCATTGAAACGTTATCCGGCATCCATCCGGCTCGAATTCTTTCCGATTCGTCGTCAATTGGAGGTAGAATGGTTGAGGTTTCGATTGGCAGGCCCAGGCTTGAACCCGCAGAAATTCCCTTCTTACCCGGTGAGGTTGGCTTCCATGGTGGAGCCCTGGTTGATGTTGGCCTGGGAACAATTCCTGGCATGGGTGAAGTTAAAGCAACCCTTGTGTCCATGGGAAATCCGCACTGCGTGATCTTTGTCCAGGAACCAGATGAAATCGATATTGAATTAAGTGGGCCGGCGCTTGAAAATCATCCTGCATTCCCAGAAAAGACAAACGTTGAATTTGTAAGCATTCTTGCAGATGGAAGCCTAAAGCAGCGCACCTGGGAACGGGGAAGCGGCGAAACCCTGGCATGCGGAAGTGGTGTGTGCGCGGTGCTCGTTGCAAGCAGCCTGGCTAGAAATCTACCACGGAAAAATACGATTCATGTACGCGGCGGGGATCTTGTGGCAGAATGGACGGATGAAGTGATTCTCACCGGCCCTGCGCGAATCGTTTATCAAGGCCAGATAACGGTATGATAGAGTCGCCTTGTATTGATGTTTGTATTATGGACGACTACAATGGGATGTGTCGCGGCTGTCTGCGTACTCTCGAAGAAATCGAAAACTGGAGCCGTCTTTCAGATCCGGAAAAGTCGCAATTGATTGAGCTAATCGAGGAGCGTAAGAGTAATGCGTGAGCAGTTGCTGAGGTTTGTAATATTCTTATCTGTAGTGACATTCGTCCTGGGGCTGGGTTATGCGTTTGTTGCCATGCGTCTGAGTGCAGGGTTTAACGATTCCAGCTGGAAGATAACGATCTGGTTAATCATTGGGTTTTTCCTGCTGCTTACTCCTCTGACATTTGCGTTCAGATTGATTACCGTTCCGGAGAGTTTGCAACAGATTGTTTCATGGATTAGCTACATGGCGTTCGGATTTTTTGCAATGTTGCTGACATTGCTGGTTCTCCGCGATCTGGGTTTTGTCTTGATAGATCAAGTAACCAGCCTCTTGCAAAAATTCAGAAACTTGAATCTGGATGGAAACGTTCTTAGTCAGGATCGCAGACAGTTCTTACTGGGTGCAACAAATCTGATAATGCTCGGAACTGCTGGTGGCATGTTTGGATATGGCCTGTTTCGCGCCGTAAGTACAATGGATACAGAGCACGTTCGTGTGCCCGTGAAAAATCTGCCGGATGCGCTATTGGGGTTTCGGATTGTACAAGTGACCGATATTCATATTGGCCCGACTATTAAACGCGCATTCGCGGAGAGTATTGTCCAAAGGGTAAATTCGCTGAAGGCTGACGTTGTTGCCGTAACTGGTGACGTTGTGGATGGGAGTGTAGAACAACTGCGCGACCACACCGCACCGTTTGCCGGTTTCAGCTCAACGCACGGAACCTTCTTTGTAACCGGGAACCATGAGTATTATTCAGGCTGCCTGCCCTGGCTGCGCGAGTTCGCTTCGCTCGGATTTACGGCGCTATTAAACGAGCATGTGGTTATCAGACACAAAAATGCCAGCTTGATGCTCGCTGGTGTTACAGACTTCAAGGGAGCAGAATTCTATTCAGATCATACCTCCGATCCGCATCGTGCCATGAAGAACAAGAGCGATTCTTCTCACAAGAACGGAACAGCCAACGACACGATTCATGCAAAGGTCTTACTCGCGCATCAGCCGCGCAGTATTCACGGGGCCGCTGATGCCGGATTTGATCTTCAGATTTCAGGTCATACGCACGGCGGACAATTTTTTCCAGGGCCCTATCTTGTTAAGCTGCAGCAACCCTATGTGAAAGGACTGCATCTACACAAAAAGAAAACATGGATTTATGTGAGCCGCGGAACCGGCTACTGGGGCCCACCCATTCGCGTAGGTTCTCCACCTGAAATTACTGTAATTGAACTTGTGCGTGCGTGAGACTCTCCTACGGCCCGCTGAGTTACCCGCCCGGAAAGCGTAAAACGGGCCTGCCCCTCGGCGCGGCGTTCCGAGCCTCGCCGATCCAGGCAGCACCGAATACTCCGGCTGAATCTCCCAGCTGATTTTTTAGAACTGGAGTCCGGAGATCTTTTGTGAATGCGTACTTCTTTATTCGCGCGACACCTTCTGAATAGAGCGCATCGATTTTAGAAAGTCCGCCACCGATTACAATTGCATCCGGGTCCATTGTATTGACTACAAGCGCCATGCATCGACCAAATTCTTCCAGGAAGAATTCAAAGTGTTCCTTGCACACGGAATCACCGGAATCTGCGCGCCGAATAATTTCAGCGAACTTCAGGCCAGCTCCGGTTTGTTTTTCAAAACGATTTTCTACGCCTGAGCCGCTGATGCGCGATTCAACGCAGCCAACAATTCCGCTGTAACATAGATCGCCTGCCGGGTCGACGGATACGTGACCCCATTCTCCTGCTATTCCATGCATTCCGCGACGAACCTTGCCGTTGATTGCAATTCCGCCCCCACATCCTGTTCCAAGAATCACACCGAATACAAAATCGAATCCACGCGCAGCACCCAGCTTGCATTCAGCCATTGTAAAACAGTTAGCATCGTTTTCCATTGCAACTGGATGATTGAGTGCTCGGCCGAGATCGGCCTGGAATGGATTTCCAATTAAACAGGTTGTATTGGCGTTCATTATGAGTCCGTCCGGACCCACAATTCCTGGGATTCCAATTCCGATTGTGCAATCGTTTAGACTCGCGCCTGCATGGGCTGCAGTTTTTCGAATCAGTTCGCTTGTGTCTGACAGGATTTTCGCATAACCCTCTGTTTTGCGAGTGGGGATGCGCGTTCTGAATAGCTCTGCTCCCTCGGGGGAGAGCAAAATACTCTCTGTCTTTGTGCCCCCGAGGTCGACACCAATCCTCAACATTGAATCAGGCTAAACCATGTTCTTTGATAACACTTTCAAGCCTGGGTGAACGCTGGCGGATTGGCTTCACATGCCAGATTTCTTTTGCATACTGATCGATTGTGCGATCGCTTGTGAACTTGCCTGAGCGCGCTGCATTCATGATGGATTTTCTGGTCCAGAGTTTCCGGTCGAGGAACTCCCTTGAAATCCGCGCTTGCACGTCTATATAGGAGGGGTAATCCGCAAGTAGCAGATACTTGTCTCCGCCATAGGTGAGCGAATGGAATATTTCCTGGAAGAGGCCTTGTGCTTCTGGATTGAAATAGTCGCCCTTGATTGCATCCAGGATAGCGCGAATTTCAAGGTTTTGCTCGTAGATCAAGACAGGATTGTACGTGTGCTGAAGCGTTTCGATCTGATCTACAGTGTTTCCAAAGATATAGAAGTTTTCATCTCCCGCTTCTTCCAGCATTTCAACGTTAGCTCCATCCAACGTTCCAACCGTTAGAGCACCGTTGAGCATGAACTTCATGTTTCCTGTACCGGACGCTTCCGTTCCAGCCGTTGAAATTTGTTCGGAAAGATCCGTGGCCGGATACATGCGCTCCGCAAGACTTACCCTGAAGTTTGGCAGAAATGCAACCTTGAGTCTGTCAGCCACATCTCTGTCTTTGTTGATTACGTTTCCTACTGAATGAATTAGTTTGATGATCAACTTTGCGCGCAGGTAGCCGGGAGCTGCTTTTCCTGCGAACAGAACAACACGCGGCGTATATTCCATCTTTGGGTTGGCTTTCAGTTTCTGGTAGTCACCGATTACGCGAAGCAAGTTCAGAAGTTGACGCTTGTATTCGTGCATACGCTTGATGTGAGTATCAAACATTGCATCTGGATTCACCGTAATGCCACAGTCACGCTGGATGATCTTTGCGAGGCGTTCTTTATTTGCCCGACGAATTCGATTCCAGTCGTTTCCAAAGTCCGGATCGTTTGCAAACTCTTCGAGTTTGTGCAGGCGATCGAGATCGAGCATCCAATCGTTGCCGATCTTTGCAGTTATCAAGTCGCTCAATTGAGGATTTGCGGCAATTAGCCAGCGGCGATGCGTGATTCCATTTGTCTTATTCTGGAATTTCTCCGGCCAGATGGCGTAGAATTCTTTGAATAAATCTTTCTTTAGAAGATCTGTATGGAGAGCTGCTACACCGTTTACAGCGCTCGACCCAACGATTGCAAGATTTGCCATCCGAACTTTCTTAACTGGTTGATCTTCAATGATCGATACGTGTGCCAGAATTTCATCTGAGACACCTTTTGCACGCAGCGAATCCAGGAAACGCTGATTGATTTCATAGATGATTTCAAGATGTCTTGGAAGCAGACGCTGGAACATTTCCAGATCCCATTTCTCAAGCGCCTCGGGCATTACAGTGTGGTTTGTATAAGCCAACGATTTAGTTGTAATAGACCAGGCGTCATCCCAGGCTACTCCCTTTTCGTCCAGCAGCAAGCGCATAAGTTCTGCAACAGCGAGTGCTGGATGCGTATCGTTCATCTGGAAGAACATGCGATCCGGAATTCGCTTAAGATCTGTTTCTTCTGAGAGGAATGTTGCCATTGCATCTTGTAATGTGGCACTCACCAGAACGTATTCCTGTTTGAGGCGAAGTTCGCGTCCCTGGATTACGTTTTCATTTGGATAGAGGACTTTGGAAATATTTTCTGAGCGTTGTTTATCTTCAACCGCGCGCATGTAATCGCCGTGATTGAAATAGTCAAAATGAAACTGACTGCTTGCAGTTGTGCGCCAGAGCCTGAGGTTTGCCACTGTGCGAGTTTGGAACCCCGGTATCAAAATATCATACGCCTGGGCTACTAGACTTTCTCCGTCTACCCAACGCATCAGAGTTTTCCCAGTTGGAGTTACATACCGTTCTGTATGACCATAGAAGCGAACCGGATAGATAACATCCTGACGCATGATTTCCCATGGGTTACCGTGCTGTAGCCAGTTATCGGGAGCTTCCTTCTGATAGCCTCCCTCAATTTCCTGGTGAAAGATTCCATACTCATATCTGAGTCCGCAACCAAACGTTGGAAGGTCAAGGGTTGCCATGCTGTCAAGGAAGCAAGCAGCAAGTCTCCCCAGACCACCGTTTCCCAGTCCTGCGTCCGGTTCTTGATCTGGAAGTTCGTCTGGATCGTAATCGATTTCTGTGAGCATGTCGCGAACCATCTCGCGCGCACCAAGATTCACCATGGAAGTGTCAAGCAGCCGACCAAGTAAAAACTCCATGGAGAGATAGTAGACTCGCTTGGCTTTGTCGCGTTTGAAGATGTCTTGCGTTTCATTCCAGCGATCAATCAACGTATCGCGCATTGTGAATGCAACAGCCTGATAAACGTCACGTGCTGTTATATTGTCTTTGTATTTGCCCAGGCGATATTCTATGTGATGTGCGAACGCTCGAAACAGTGACTCCTTGTCAAAACGTTGTGTCCTTTCAAGTAGTTCGTAAAGCTTTTGATGCTTGCTCATGGTTCATTCCTGGGCGAAATTTTACCATGATTGTGCTCCCGCCCGCCTTTCAGTCAATGTGATTTTAGGCGGGGAGGGCTTTTTAGATGCGTGCTTCTACTCCGACCACTACGCGCGAAAGTCGACCAGTATGCTCTGGCCTGGAATAGAGTTTGGTGAGGAATTGTCCATAGCTGCTCTGGAAGAAACTCTGGACGGTGGTATTCTGGGAGTAGTCCATAGCCACGCGATGCATGATTCGAGCATGAGAAAACTCAGTTCCAGCACTTGCAAATAGTCGCAATCTTGAACCGAGGGGCGCAAAAAATGTAAACGAGTAGTCAGCGATTCTTTCATACATTGCAGCGTCCTCGCGAAAGTGGCTGTATGTACCTGAAACAGTTGTCGATGTGGGCAATGTTATGCTCGTTATGGTTGCCACATTGCCGCGGCTTTTGTATGCTCCTTCGATTGAACTAAATTTTGCGGCAAGTTTCAGTTCAAATCCGCCGCCGGGACGAAAGCGCACGTCGATTCCACCTACGCCACCCTCGCCATACAGTTTTGCGCGAAACCCCCGAAGCCTGGTATAGGCATTTGCAACAAGCACAAACGTTGGTGTGAATCGTTGCGCTGCTTTTGTGTAAATATCAGAATCGACGCGAACGAGGGTCTTCTCTCCCGTTATACCCCCCAGAAAAAAAACCTGCCAGCGCGGGGAAAATGAAAGAGGCTGAAATGCGAGTACGGCCGCAGCCCCGTGTCTGCGCGCTGGATTCATGTAAAAGTCACCGAGCTGATTTGTCTCTGATGCGCTGTTCTGGACTATGCTGCTGATTGGGGGAAGGCCAAACTGATCAAAATGAGCTTCCGAGCGATACGCATATGCAGACGCTTCTATGTAGTAATTTTCCCGGCGAAATAAGGCGTACCCTGAATAGCCCTTTGCATTGTGGTTTTTGGCAGGCGCGTAAACCGAGGCAGAACCTGCGCCCGTAATACCATTGCTGATGATGCGATCGCTCTGAAGCAATGATTCTTGAAAGGTTTCAAGCTTTGCGCGGCCATAGCCTGCACCAAACCAGAGACCGTTATAAGAAGGTGCAAGCTTGTCCGCTATTTCCTGCTGTCGTTTTTCGTTTTCAGCATTTGCGAGTGATTCTTCTTCCTCGCGTTTCCTAAAATATTCCATTCCGGCATTGTCTTCGCGGAACGCTATAATATCACGCTTCGCTATATACTGGGATTTTCCCGACGACTCAAAAGTAATTCCAGACGGATCCTGCGAAGTCATCTTTCCGGTGAGGATCGATCCATCACGCAGCTTCACTGTATCTGCGCTGAGCGCTGATGCATACGCTATCAGAAGCGTTAGAATCATGCGCGCCGCATGATTCTGCGAGTGCTGTTGAATCGTAGCTCCCATGTAATTATAATATCGGTCTGTCATCCCCCATTAGACGAGTGGATTAGCCTGCTCTGGTATATGTCGGTACCCCTAAACTGGGGTTGCGGGGCTATACAACGCCTGATGGCTGTGCAGGTTAGAGTCCCAGGCGCTGACGGAAGTCGTGCAGCACGTTCATATAGTAGATATACGCATCGTGCGGCGTGGAGTAGGGGCTAAAATACTTATGCACATCCCCGTCGCTCCAATACTTGGTGCTCATATAGTAAAAGTGATCCGAGGTCTGTAGCTTGCGGAAAATCTCAAGAAAATCCGGATTCTGCGAGGCGTACACGGGTTCTTCTAGCTCGTAGATTCCGTTGAGCGCTTCATTCTGCATGCTGTTGCCACGCCAGGCTGAAAGGTCACGCTCCAGATCCGCCCAGGATATGGGTTCATTTGTGTCGATTGTGCCGACCGCTTCATTCTGTCTTGCAACCTGTGTTACCGTCCTGAAGGCAAAGTCTGGCTTTCGCAAAACCCTTGCCGGCAAATCCTTCAGGAATTGAAAAATCCCAGAGTCTTCCCATTGATGCTCGCCAAACGTTTCATAGTCCATGAACAAGTTGATATTGGTTCCGTTGCCTGCAACTTGATGCACCCAGCCTGCGAACTTATCTGCGGACATTGGCCATTCCTTCCAGTTCTTATCAGAAAACCTGAATGCAACGTCATCGCTGAGTTTGTAGTTCTTTAAGAGGCACTTAATGCCAGGCGTATGTTCTGGAGTGTATACAAAGTTTGGACTGCGCCAGTCCAGGATCTTTTCTGTGCCTTCGAGCAAGATGGCCTGGAAACCCATATCCCGCGCAAGCCACGCAATATGATTGGAATAAATTAATTCCGTGTTTCTAAAAGACACGGGCGATTGACCAAATAGTTCGCGCACTGCCTGTCCATGTTTCTGAACCTGTGATCTAAATTCGCGCTCAGAATAGAGGGCTGAAAGGGAATGGTAGTACGTTTCATTTAAGAATTCAACCTGACCGGTGTCAGCAAGACGCTGGAAGCTTTCCAGGGTTTCAGGCGAATACATTCTAAACTGATCGAGGGCGGTTCCGGATACAGAGAACGTTATGCGAAAATCGGCACCGTATTTCTTGATCAAATCGAGCAATAACTTGTTTGTAGGCAGATAACATTTGCTTGCAACTTTCTTGCAGACTTCGCGATTCTTTTCTTCATCCAGATAGTGCGGGTCCGCTCCCACATCAAAGAAATGATAGGGTCTGAGTCTGAATGGCTGATGGACTTCAAAGTAAAAACAGATAGAAACCATTATTTTCTTCCAATCTGTGCGTAGACTTTTTCCATTTTGGCAGCAGCTGAATCCCAGGATATGGCTGAAACTTCTCTGTGCCCTTCTGTTTGCATATTTGATTTTAGGTCACTGTCGCGCAAGATGCGTAGAATTTGATCCGCTAGCTCCTCAACGTTCCAGAAATCTACCTTAACACAATTCTGGATTACTTCGCTGACCCCGGATTGCTTGGATACAATTACAGGCACCCCATGCAACATTGCCTCAAGCGGTGAGATTCCAAACGGTTCAGAAACACTTGGCATTACGTAAAGATCGCTCATGGAATAGAGGCGTTTAACCTGTTCGCGTCCCAGAAATCCAGTGTAATGAAAGTGCTTACCTATTCCAAGATCGGCGGCAAATTCAATCATGCGGGAATACATGTCCCCGGTACCTGCCATTACAAATCTAACATTTTGCATCTGATCTATTACGAGGCGCGCAGCGCGCACGAAATAGTCGGGTCCTTTCTGGAACGTTATGCGACCAAGGAAGAGCACTATATGGTCCCTGATTGTCTTCTTGCGCTCAAGGACCGCTGTAGGCAATTCAAACTCAACCGCGTTGTGTATTGGGAATATCTTCTCTGGCTTCACGCCGTACTTTTCAATCAGGATGGTGCGTGTATAGTTACTGACAGTCATGATTGCAGTTGCATGCTGAAAGGCGTATTTCTCCAGATCAAACACATATTG
Source organism: Spirochaetia bacterium (assembly GCA_021413825.1). Taxonomy (GTDB): domain Bacteria; phylum Spirochaetota; class Leptospiria; order Leptospirales; family Leptonemataceae; genus JAEUSB01. The sequence goes on from JAIOPQ010000086.1 coordinate 76,878, forward strand.
ATTTACGTTCTCTCCGCTGCGATCGTACTCCGTTGCGTGCACATGGACTATCAGTGGTTTTCCTGTGGCGTTCATAGCCGCAAGGCCAGCCGGGAAGGTCATCCAATCGTGGGCGTGAATTACATCTAAGTCAAACTTTTTGGCCAGGAAAAATGCTGCCCGCGCATAACGTTCAATTTCCTGATACATCCAGTCACCGTATCCTCCGCGCAGGAGTGGCATTTGACGCGCGCGCCCTCTAGGTATCTGCGTTTTTGACTGCTCACGCACCCATTCTGATTTACCTTCATACTCGCCCGATGAATAGGGAGAGAATATTTTTTGCTCCCGGTAATCGTGCAACGCCAGGTTTTCTAAAACTTCCAGTTCATCTTCCGTGTAGAATTCTGTTCGAGTTCCAGCATCGATTAGTTCAACATTTTCGCGGATGGGTTCATCGCCGTTCAGGCGCGGGACCAGGAATCTTACGTGATGTCCAAGTTTTCCAAGCGAGCTTGCAATGCCTTCGCATGCCACGGCCAGGCCGCCGGTGATGCGCGGCGGATATTCCCATCCAATCATGAATACGCGAAACTTGCTCATTTTTGATTATGCTTTCCTGTCAGTGTAAACGGATTTTGCCTTCATGCAAGTGAAACTGTAACGCATCCTTCTTTTCTGCTCGCATTCTTATTATGACTTAATTGCATCGGTGAATATGCGTTTCCTCTGGAGGCCTGAGTGATTAAAGTCATGGCTGGCGAGCCCTATCCGCTTGGAGCAACCTGGGATGGATCGGGCGTAAATTTTTCTCTCTACTCCGAAAATGCGACAACCGTTGATCTGTGTCTATTCGATTCTGCGGATGCGAAAAAAGAAAGTCGCACAATTCGTATGGAGCACCGCACAGATATGATCTTTCACTGTTATCTTCCAGAGATCAGGCCCGGCCAGGTGTATGGATATCGAGTCGACGGTCCCTGGTCGCCTGCCGAAGGCCATCGTTTCAATCGCCACAAGCTCCTGGCCGATCCGTATGCCCTGGCAATCGCTCGTGATATGGTCTGGGATGATGCAGTCTACGCATTTGATCCAAAGAATCCCCTGAAAATGGACAGCCGTGACAGCGCGGCATTCGCACCGCTCTGCGCCGTAGTCGACCGCGCCTTTACCTGGGGGGAAGATAGACCGCCCAGGATTCCCTGGAAAGACACCATCATCTATGAGACACACGTTAAATCAATGACGATGCGTCATCCGGAGATTCCGGAACGCCTGCGCGGCACCTATGCTGGTTTCTGCTCTGAACCGGTGTTACGGTACCTCAAGGAACTGGGAGTCACGGCGGTTGAACTCTTGCCCGTGCACCATCACATCGATGAGCATGTTTTGACTAAGCGAGGGCTGAAAAACCTCTGGGGCTATTCAACGCTTGGATATTTTGCGCCTGATCTAGCCTATTCATGTGGTCGTCGGGTGGGTGATGCAATCCAGGAATTCAAGGTCATGGTCAAGGCACTGCATAAGGCAGGACTTGAAGTGATCCTGGATGTAGTCTACAATCATACCTGCGAAGGGGACGAAAAGGGCCCTAACCTGGCCTTCCGCGGAATCGACAACGCTGCCTACTATCGCCTGGACCCCAAAGACAAGTCAAAATACACCGATTTCACCGGATGTGGCAATACGCTGGATATGCAAAATCCCAGGGTTTTGCAACTGATCATGGATAGTCTGCGCTACTGGGTAAATGAAATGCACGTAGATGGGTTCAGATTCGATCTGGCAAGTGCGCTTGCACGTGAACTCCATGCTGTGGATCGGCTGTCAGCTTTCTTTGATATCATTCATCAGGATCCGGTTCTTTCGCGCGTTAAGCTGATTGCTGAGCCCTGGGATTTAGGCGAGGGCGGATATCAGGTTGGAAACTTTCCAGTTCAATGGACTGAATGGAACGGCAAGTATCGCGATTGCATTCGTCGTTACTGGAAAGGTGACAATGTTGCACGCGAATTCGCAACCCGCATAACAGGCTCAAGCGATCTATACGAATCGGCGGGCCGCCGTCCGTACGCAAGTGTGAATTTTGTAACATGCCATGATGGATTCACGTTACGCGAT
>JAIOPQ010000014.1 GCA_021413825.1 Spirochaetia bacterium
AAAGTCGGGCAGCAGAACGCCTGTACCCCGGTGATGCAAAAGCATGGAAGGGAATCTATAATTGTTCGATCCAGGTCAGGCTTACCGAACCCAGTATCCTTTCTCCGTCTACTGTAACCCAGGTTGCAGATACGGTGGAAGAAAGATTGGCAGAGCATGGAATTAACTGTCAGGATCATGCAGATCTTCCGCGCCTGACCCTGGACCTTACTATCAGCAATGAATACGGTTATTTTGCTATGTTCAGTTCCTATCTCTCAGCATTTTCATTGAGCTTGATCCCAGGATACATGGGCGAATTGCGCCACACTCTTGGCGTTTCCATTGAACTGAAAAATGGAAACAAATCCACAGAGCAGCGTTTGAATTACGTTTCAAGCGGTAAGGAATTCATGTGGCTTGTTTTTGCTGTGGGAGGCTTTCCGGGCGGGTATCTTCAAAGACAGAGTAGTCAAGCGATTGATGAATGCGTTAGCACCCTGGTGCATGACCTGGATCGCTTGCAGGATGTTCCAAATGAAGAACGCTATTCCAGCCTGGTAGTCCTCAAGGATGCCAGACGTTACTACAGAGTCCGCGCCGTTGAAAAGAACGGTACTCTGAATCTCAAGACGATCGGAGGAGAAACCATAGCAATTCCTATGTCGCAAGTCGATTCAGTGAAAGCAATGTCCCTCATTCCGCACCGTTAGGCGGTCTGATTCTTCACCAGTTTCAAAACCCAATCATCATTCCACCATCCACGCGCAGCGTCGCTCCGGTAATCCAGTCTGCGTCGTCAGAAACAAGGAAAGCCGCAGCGGAGGCAACGGCTTCCTCAGGATTTCGACCAATCTTTAGCGGAATTGAATCGAGAATCTTAGTTCTAATTTCCAGGGGCACATGCGACGCAAACTCGTTGTCGATGAAACCAGATGCAATACAGTTCACAGTAATATTCCTTGAAGCCAGCTCTCGCGCAGCCGATTTCGTGATTGCAACCAATCCAGCCTTTGCGGACGAATAATTGATCTGACCGCCATTCCCATAGAACCCAGAAACAGAACCAATATTCAATATGCGCCCGTGCTTCTGTCTTAGCATCTGTTTGGCTGCGGCCTGAGTTCCTAAAAATGCGCCCTTAAGATTCACTTCTTGCACATGGTCCCATTTTTCCTCACTCATCCGAACCAATAGATCGTCGCGGACAATACCAGCATTGTTGATCCAGATATCGAGACGACCCGTAGATTCAACAGAATACTCTGCAAGTGCAGCGACATCAGCCTTACGCCTTACATCGCAGTGCTGAACAAAAACGCATGATGGATATTGAGCTTCCAGTTCACTCCCGGCCATATGCAGCTCGTCTTTTCGTTCATCTGAAAGGATTACACTCCCTCCGCGCTTGAGGAAGTGCCTGGCCATAGCTAAGCCAATCCCGCGCGCCGCTCCGGTTATTACAATTGTCTTTCCTTTAAACATTTCTAACTCCTTTTATTTCGACATCGAACTTTTTACAAAACTTTGGCGACTATCGTTACTATTATTCAAAATTTGAATGAATTTGTTCCAGGGTAGATAGGAACTGCTCTTTTGCCGCGGCTCCTATACCCTTGTAGAGCAGCTGCAGCGTGGTCTTCGATGCACGCTGAACCGCCTGTGCGGCCGATTTTCCTCTGGCTGTGAGGACGGCTGTGAATACGCGCTCATCCTCGCTTGATTGAATTCGCTTAACGTAACCCAGATGTTCCATTTTGTCCAGTAACGCTGTAACAGTCGAATTACTCCGGTCGAGGGCCTGAGCAAGATCGCCCAGAGTCATTCCCGGATTTGCACTCAGCGCATAGAGAACCCCACCATGGGCGGGAACTAGATCCTCAATCCCTTCGCGAGCCATCTCTCCTGCCAGATGCTTCTGAATACGGTCACGGGTCCTTGAAATTCCGTGGATTACAAACTCCGCTCGCATATATTTCGATATCGAAATATATATGTCGATTCGTCAATTAAAACTCACTGTGACCCTTTGCTTTGGACTTGACGCACCAGACCCCAGGCGAAACCTGGCTTACGTGATACTACGTAGGTCTCAAATACTATTATGTCTCCTCACGGGGCTTCTTTCTGCCCCGGCTGCTGCATCGTCGCTTGCAGAATTCAGGGGCTTTCACCTCGGAATGCGCATGCAGGAAGCTGTTGCCGTAAACAGTTCAGACTTTCGTGGGATCATTCGCCGCCAGGACTTATACGACGCAGAAGAAGGCACACGCCAGCTTGTTCTTCGCGGTATGGGTGAAGCGATCACTCTCTGTTTCTGGAAGGATCAGCTCTACAAGATCAAAGTCGATCTGGATCTTGGATCTACCGAACATGTGCAAGCGTACCTCGACGGGCTTGTAGCGCGTCACGGCGCATTTCGCACCACGCGCTCGGATCGATCGAGTCCTGAGCGTCTGTCCTACGTCTGGAGTGATTCGCGTTGCATAGTCCGCTTTGTAAGATCGGGACAATACTCGCTTTCTTACGAGGATAGGAATCTCGAACAGCAAATCCAGGAAGAACGGGAAGCTAGAGCAAGAGGCCGAACGTCCCCGGCTGAATCGCCGCTCGACATGCTCTGAGTAACGCTTCTTTCGCACAGGTTGTGCGATTGTTGACAGTGTCATGGCCTGTTTCGGACTGAGACAGAATGATCGCGCGACAGCTTACAGGAGCGTCTATGCGACGCGGGATTCGAAAGGCAGCGGAAAACGATCCGCGCCTCAAACGTGCGTTAAAAGAATTCGGGTATCCACAAATCAGACAGCGCGATCCTGGATTTGAAACGCTCCTGCACATAATTACCGGCCAGCAGCTTTCCACGCATGCAGCAAATGCAATCTGGGATCGCCTCCAAACCCTGGTTCAACCATTTACTCCAGACAATCTGTTGATGCAGCGCGACGATTCGCTCAGGGCTGTGGGCATGAGCAAGCAAAAGATCGCATACGCGCAGTCTCTGGCTCACCTTGTGAACAAGGGTATGGTTGATTTTAAACGCATCGCCAATCTGGAAGATGAAGATGCTGCAAAGGAATTGATGCAAATCAAAGGAGTGGGTCGCTGGACTGCAGACATCTATTTACTTTTTGCGCTTGGTCGCCGTGACATCTGGCCCGTAGACGACCTTGCACTCGTTGTGGCTACGCAACGTTTATACGGTATGCGACTGCGACCCTCGCGTAAGCGACTCCTCACAATTGGCAAAGCATGGCAACCCTGGCGCGGTGCTGTCTCAATTTTTCTCTGGAAGTATTACCGAGCCGTGATAGCAAATAGACCATAGGCCGAAAGCCTGGTCAGGTTGTGTCAGGCCATTTGATCCTGAACCCGTAGAGGCGGGTTCATTCGTTGGGCTTGCGGCTAGACCTTCACGCCACCGCTGATTTCAAGAATCACACCGTTGACCAGATCGTTTTCAGCAATAAAGATCACACTATCTGCAATCTCGCGCGGTTCACCAAGCCTGCCAATTGGAATCATGGCCTCCCATTTTGCAAGTGCATCCGCTTTCATATCCTTCATAATCATGTCAGTCTTAATGAATCCCGGGGCGATGCCGGCCACGCGAATCCGATAGCGCGAGAGCTCCTGCGCCCAGAGTTTTGTCATGGACGCGACACCAGCTTTGGCCGCAGAATAATTGGTTTGTCCTGGATTCCCGTGCATTGAGACAGAAGCGATTGTAATGATTGCACCGTGAGATTTAGTCTCAATCATCTGGACTGCAGCTTCACGTCCGGTCAGAAAAACTCCTGTAAGATTCACATCGATGACCGATTGCCATTGTTCGAGCGACAGCTTTCCTTTTACTTTCCCGGTTTCTTTGTCCACTCGCACGAGTAGTCCATCGCGCAGAATTCCCGCATTGAGTACTGCAACATCCAATCTTCCTGTCTTTGAAACTGCCTCTGCCATGAGCTGCTCTGCGCTGGCTTCTTTCGCAATGTCTCCAACAACACAGTGCGCCTGCACTCCCATGCCCCGAAGTTCCGCCGCAACCTTCTCCATGTTTTCAGGTCGAATATCGGAGAGCACAATGTTTGCACCCTTGCTTGCAAACCCATGAGCCATGGAAGCTCCTATGCCCCCGCCCGCACCTGTGATCACTACCGTCTTGTCTTTTAGATTCATAGTCTCCCTCTATATAATTGCGAGGAGTTCGTCCTCTTTCTTGATCATCCGCTTTTCCTCAGCAGCCGACCGCTCATGGTCATATCCTACGAGATGCAAGATTCCGTGCACAAGCAATCGGTAAAATTCATCGCGCACACTGTGTCCGATTTCCCTTGCCTGTCGCTTACAGGTTTGCTCCGCAATAAATACATCACCGATTTCCAGAATTCCACCAGGGCCCCGAATGGGACCAATTGGCCTGGGATTCCGAGAAATAGAATACTCCTGCAAGGGAAAACTCAGCACGTCCGTGGCGCTGTCCTTTTTTCTATACTTTCGATTGAGCTTCCGAATTGCAGCATCGCGAACCACATGAAGCGTCATATGATACGGTGCGTCTGGAAGGCGCTGCAATACTAGTTCTGTATCACCCTTTATCCTTTTTTTTCCTGGTAATCCTTTGATTCCCGGTGCAATCAGAACTGTCAGAAGACTCACTTTAACGGGGCGGCGCCTTTCTGGCTTCTTCCAATCTTTTTGTTGCTTCCATTGCCGGATAACGGGGTCGATGATGAAAAGAACTCAGCAGCACGTCGCTGAAAGCCTGGCGCACAATTGTTAGATCGCCCATGGTAAGACCAGATTCATCCAGTTGATCTTCAGCCAATTTCATATTCATTATCTTCTGAATCAAGGCTTCGATTGAACTCTCCGTCACTTCATCCAGGGAACGGCTAGCCGCTTCAAGTGAATCCGCAATCATTACAATCCCTGTTTCTTTAGATTGAGGCCTGGGGCCCGGATATCTGAAATTCTCACGCTTGATGCGTCGCTTGGACTTCTCAAGCGCCTGATGATAGAAAAATGACATGGTTGATGTACCGTGATGCTCCGGGATAAAAGCCATAACTTCCCGCGGCAGTCGAATTTGCCTGGCGATTGCAAGTCCGTCCAGAACGTGATCAATGATTACACGCGCAGCTTTTTCAGGATCGTTCTTATCGATGTTCTCCGGTTTTGGGATGAGATGTTGATTCTCAACAAAGAATCCGGCGCGTTTCATTTTTCCAATATCGTGGTAATATACCCCCGTGCGGGCAAGCAGGGTATTTAGTCCAAGTCGCTCGCATGCTTTTTCAGTTAGGCTTGCAACCATGAGGGTATGATTCCACGTTGAAGGAGCCAGGCGATAGAACTCTTGCAAAAGTGGATTGGACGAGTCAGAAAGTTCCTGCAAACGAAACCGTGTTGGAACGTTGAAAACCGATTCATAAATGGGCAAAATCACAATTACGAATGCAGTGCTCAATGCAGAAAACAGGGTCATCTGCAGAGCCTTTTTGTATTCCAGGGTCAGGAGATCCCCGCCAGACTGTGAGATGATTGCACGGTTCTCGTAGAGCCAGCCAGCGCTTAGAAGGATTCCTGCAAGCAACGTTAGAAACACGGATGCCGCCAGGAAGTGAATTCGCTTTTGGATTCGAACCCCACACCATACAGCTGCAAGTGAAAGCACAAAGCAATGTATGAACGACTGCGCATCGTACTGACTTACGCCAAATACAAGGAGCGACAAAAACACCGACCCTGCAAGGGCAATCAACTCACCAGAGAGAATCGCAAAGAGTACAGCAAAAATCCCAATCGGCACCCAGGACCCAAAGATTTCAGTTTGCGAAGATACGCCGGATTCATGCCAGAATGTTTCAATCAGAAACAATGCGCCGCAGAAGAGCCAGATATTTAGAAAAAATACTAGATTAGATGATACGTCGCTCATGCGCTTCAGTTCAAATCGATAGGCGAAAAACACCAGAAGCAATAGTAGCAAGAAATTCTGAATGGATATGGCAGCAATTCGTTTGGCTTTCTCTTTCAGGTGAAGACGTTGATGCACTTCGAGCGCCGTACGATTCTCAGGTCGAATCGTTTCACCGGCCCTTACAATTGCCTCACCTTCGGCAATGCGCATGTGCGGAATGTCTAAACGCGCGACTGCCTCTTTACGCGCCTTCTCTGTTTCTTCAGGTAAGTATCGCATTGCATCCAGGGATCCAATCATCGGAAGAATCCAATCAAGAATTGCAGTCCGAAGAACTGGATCTACTACAGCCGGTTTGACAATCTCAGAAAATAGTTCGCGTGATTTCCCGTGTTGAATCTGATCTTTGATTACTACAGACTCAAATGGAATGCTCTTGAATGCATCCGGTTTGTTTGGGGCAATATCGCGAACAAACAAGTTCTGCGCCGTAGTTGCAAGTGGATCTGATTCCGTGGGTTGCTTTGAGAGTATCAGCGAGTTTTCATAAATCAACTGTGCGCATTCAATGGCCTTGGCGATTATCTTTGGTCCCGGGGAATAGACAATTACCCGGGGTTCACGTACCTTGCTTAGCCCCGGTATGGCTCGGGCACATGCAAGGAAAGCCGGTTCTGTTCTGGCTTTCTCCCTGCATTTCCCAAGGCCAGCGAACTCTTCTTGCAAGATTGTCTGGAGGCTCTTCCCTTCAACACCTGCAATAGTATTAAAATTCCGTTCGTAGTGCAAGGGAACAGCTGCAATAGCAACTATCTTACTATCTTCATATTGATCAAGTCTGGGGAAATCCACGGAGACTCTTGCAATCACGGTTTCCTGTGCTACTTTGCCCGCAGCAAATGGACCGCCTGCGCGAAGATCGGGACTCTTCTCATTCCAGACTGGATACGTGATGACAACGGTAATTACAAGCAGCGTAAATACTATCAAGACTGCCTGGATGCGACGAACCAATCGCAACGGCCGCGGCGCGGAAAGAATTTCTGAAATGCGTGCAGTAAAACGTCTGATTGGAGAGCTAAACTTCTCCATTGGACTGGACACGATCATTCCTTCTGGGCGCGATCAAACGCCGCAACAATCTTGGCTACCATGGGATGTCTTACTATATCTTCCCGCCCGAACTCTACAAGCCCGATTCCGTCCATTCCTGACAGAATCTGAATGGCCTTCGCAAGGCCTGATCTACCCGGAGGTAGGTCAATTTGTGTTACGTCACCGGAAAGACACATGCGAGATTCCTTCCCAAGCCTGGTCAGAAACATCTTTAATTGCAAGAGCGTGCAATTCTGAGCCTCATCAAGCACGACGCATGAATGCGAAAGCGTGCGACCGCGCATGAATGCAAGCGGGGCAATTTCAATCTTGCGCGAAGCAATCATTTCGTTCACGCGTTCCGTTCCGAGGCACTCATTTAGAGCATCGAGGACTGGACGAAGATACGGGTCTACCTTCTGCGCCATATCACCAGGCAAAAATCCTAGCGATTCTCCGGCTTCAACTGCGGGACGCGTCAGAACGATTCGTTCAACCGCTCCACTCATCAAGAGCCTGCAGGCACTAACGATGCTTAAGAATGTCTTTCCGGTACCCGCAGGTCCAAGGCTAATTGTTACGGGTTGTGAGAGAATTGAACTTACAAATTCCGCCTGACGGGCCGTCCTTGGATAGATTGGTTTTCCACGAAAGTTCGTGAAAATCTTGAAGTCCATGGAAACATCGCCGTTTGAAGTTGGGGGTGTTCCTGCTTCTGAATGCAGGAGCTGCAATAATTCCCCCTCTTCCAGATTCTTTATGCGACCTGGATCAGAGAAACGCTCGCTTACATGCTCCAGGTAGCTAACTGCGCGCTCAGCCAGTTCTGTATTATCTGCATGAACAAGCATGCTCTTGCCGCGCGGAATCAGACGCACGGAAAGCATTTCTTCAAGGCGCGCAAGATTCTGGTCGCGCACTCCACAGAGATGCTCGAAGAGCTCCCTGCTTTCGAATCCGACTTTCTTTTCAATCATTCGCTACTGCGGCCGCCGCCCGCTCCGGGCCCGAAAGGAAAATCGTGCCTGCCCTCGGCGCGGTGAATACGGAAAGGTCCCCATGAACAATTTCGATTAACCCTGGAGGTCTTTTGCTTCCGCCGTGGAGCGAATCTTAAGTTCGCGCAGTTGCTCGATGGCTACAGGCGAAGGACAATCAGACATCAAATCCGTTCCTTTCTGTGTCTTAGGAAATGCAATTACGTCGCGAATGGAACTCTTTTTTAGTAAGAGCATAAGGACTCGATCTACACCAAAGGCTACACCACCATGCGGAGGGGCACCAAACTCAAGCGCCTCAAGCAGAAAGCCAAACTTCTGTTTTGCTTCTTCTTCACCTACGCCGAGAGCGCGGAAGACTGTGGATTGTGTTTCCTTATCATGAATCCGAATCGACCCGCCGCCGAGCTCCGTTCCATTCAATACAAGGTCATACGCTCGAGAAAGAATCGTGTGCCCTTCTTTCTTAAATCGCTCCGGATCGTTTAGAATTGCAATGTCTTCTGAACGAGGCGCTGTAAACGGATGATGTACGGCGTGCAATGCGCCGGTATCAGGATCACGATCAAACAGGGGAAAGTCTCGCACCCACACAAAGTTCCATTCGTCTGGAATTAGATTCAGTTGCCTGGCCAGGCGCAATCTGAGATTGCCCAGGGTATTGTTAACGATATGCGGTCTGTCGCCTGCGAAAAATACAATGTCGCCTACTTTTGTCTTCAGGCGCTTTGCCATTTCCTCAAGAAGTTCAGGTGTGAAGAATTTGGAGACTGCAGATTTAAGTCCATCAGCCTCATGTTTCATCCAGGCGAGACCCTTGGCACCAAAGTCCTGGCCTACCCAGGCTGTTAGATCATCAATGTCTTTGCGCGAAAGAACAGCGCCGCCTGGAACACAGATTGCTTTTACGCGACCACCTGCTTCAATTGCTTTGTGGAAAACCTGGAATGTACTTTTTTTGGCAATGTCTGCTATATCAACCAGCTTGATGTCAAATCGCAGATCTGGCCTGTCCGTGCCATAGTTCTCCATTGAATCCTGGTATGTAATAGAAGGAAATGGAACCTTTACTTTAACATCAAAGACTTTCTTGAGAACATTGGACCAGAGTCCTTCGAGTGATTCAATGATCATCTCTTCATCTACGAAGCTGTACTCCATATCCAATTGGGTAAATTCCGGCTGACGGTCAGCGCGCAGATCTTCGTCTCGAAAACATTTAACGATTTGAAAATATCGTTCAAGACCAGCAACCATGAGGATCTGTTTGAAAAGCTGCGGTGATTGCGGAAGCGCATAGAATTTTCCTGGAGAAAGACGCGCAGGGACCAGAAAATCTCTTGCACCTTCCGGCGTGGATTTAATCAAGATTGGCGTTTCAACTTCAATGAACTCTTCTTTTTCAAGGTACTGACGAATAGCTTGATTTAACTTTGAACGAATGATGAGCGTTTCCTTCATCTCATCGCGACGCATATCCAGGTAACGATACTTCAGTCTGTGCTCTTCGCCTGCTTCTGTAAATTCATCCAACTGGAACGGCAATGGTTTAGAAACATTAATAATTTCAAATTTCTCGGCGACCACTTCGATGGTCCCGGTAGCTATCTTCGCGTTCACAGTCTCAGCCGATCGATTGCGCACTTTGCCTTCAATTGCAAGGACGGTCTCTGCGCGAATGTGTGTGGCGGGATCAAATGAATCGCCAAGGGAGCTGCGATCAAAAACTACCTGGACTATTCCAGTTCGATCTCGTAGATCGACGAATACCAGGCCTCCCTGATCGCGATAGCGAAATGCCCAGCCAGCCAGGCTGACGGATTCGCCTGCTTTTTTAAGTTCTCCGCAGCCTTTTCTGCTGCTAAATACGGTGTGAAGCCAATTATGCACGGTTTTCCAGACATTCCTGCTTGAAAAGGGCGTCAATTTGTTTTAAGTCGTCTGAATGCGTCCTTTGTTTTTCTATGCAAGCCCACTTCGCAGCACAACTCTCTTGCTCCTGCCCGTCATGCTCTTACTCGCCGCTTGCTCCGGACATGAAAAGAAACTCCAGGAAATTCAGGATCTAATCAAGAGCGGAAACAAAGCCCAAGCAGAAGAACTCATCCGATCGGAACTCACCAGAGAGAACAAGGATCATGCGCGCTCCATTGACGATGGTGATCTTCAAATGCCGCAATCCAGCCCCGGAGCTCGCACGGCTGTCTGGGTAAAGGGCGAAACTAAACTGGTAGTACTGCGAAACGGCAAGAAGAACGAGCTGAACCTGGATCGCAAAATCAAAAATATTCAACTTGCTCCGGGCGGTAAGTTCGCGCTCGTCCTTGGAATTAAGGATCAAAACTGCGGGCTTGTTGCCGTGAACTTGCTCGAACGCGAAATCGTACACGAAATCCCTTCCTGCGATGCAGGCGCAGCTATTACGCATGACGGTCAGGAGATTTTGTACACAGCCAAAGGTGGAGTGGGTCGGATTCATCTAAAGGATGGAGAAAAAACGACGGAAGACGTGCTTCTCGACAAGGGAACATTCCAGGCTAAGTTTCCAAAGCTTACAAATCGATTCTTCATAGTTCCGGATGCTCAGAACCATCTGTACGTTTTCTACGGAGCCGCCGGACAGTATCGGATGAATTTGTTTGTGTCAGGTCAGAACATGACTACGCTGAAAGACGGAATTGCAAGGCCTCAGGTATACTTCGCAGATCCTGAACCGGATATCCTAAAGCGCGAGATCGCAAAAGCGGATCCAAATCCACCCCTGGGTCTTGTGTTCACCGGCAGCTCTGGCAAATATCGCCTGGCGCCCGTATTTGCTGAGCGCGTTTCAGATGAAACAATGCCAGCCCCTACGATCGATCCAATTCAGATGCTTGTCTCCGGCAGTGTTTTCTATTTAAATGGAGACACGCCTGCGCTGTATCATCCGGTCCTTGGAAAAAAGAACCTGCCGTTACGCGCTACTGAGGCTATCGTTGTATATGGTGAAGATCCCGAAGATCAGGGAATACTCTACCTGGATCATGCGCGTGAAATGGTCTTCAGGCGCGAACCATTCACTGAATGGGAAAAGACATTGCAGTCGGCTGCAGATAAGAACAAGTGAGGGATACTTTGGAATTTGAATCATTGATACAGGGTAATGGACATGCCACAAAAATGGAGTCGGTTGCTGGGCATTACCGTGAAATTCTAAAAACACTGGGTGAAGATCCTGACCGCGAAGGTCTCCTTAAGACCCCACAAAGAGCGGCTTCGGCTCTGCTATTTCTCAATTCCGGCCACCTGGTCGATCTGCAAACTCTTGTAAACGATGCTGTGTTTTCTGACACAAATCAGGGTATGGTAATCATTCGTGATATCGAAGTTTATAGCCTCTGCGAACATCATCTCCTTCCCTTCTTTGGCCAGGTGCATGTGGGTTATATCCCAAATAAGAAGGTGATTGGGATTTCAAAGATTCCCCGCATAGTGGATATGTTTTCCAGGCGCCTTCAAATTCAGGAGCGTTTAACAGAACAGGTCCTGGCCGCCCTGAATACGGTCCTTGCACCCGTCGGGGCTGGAGTGGTAATGCAATGTAAGCATATGTGCATGATGATGCGAGGTGTTGAAAAACAGAACTCCGTCATGTTCACAAGTAGTATGTCGGGGACGTTTTTGGCCGATCGGTCGACTCGAACCGAGTTCCTGGACCTGATTAGAACGTCGAAAAATTGATCGACTGAAAGGGACCAGGAGCATGAAGATTGGCACAGGCAAGGCCGAAGTTAGAAGTATGTTACGTCTACCTATCTCACTTATGATACTCGCAGCCTTACTGAGTTGCGGCAACAAGGAAGACCAGGCCGATGGGTTGCTCATTGGCCCGGCCGCGTCATCGGTCGGTGGGGCGTACTATTTCAACGGCTATGTGGATCGGACATATACCACCAGTTGCGGGTCCGCTGGAGCCGCAATTGCACAGACAACTTCTACAACGACCACAACAACGCCCACAACCGGGACTACCAAAGAAAAGGAACAGACCACCTACGGGATTCAAAGCTACTATATATTCAAGAATGGTGAAACTCTCAGCCTTAAATATGACTATTACAAGAACAAAGACAACTTCACCTTCAGCCCTCTCAATGCAACGAGCACTACTTGCAGTACAGACGATCTAAAAACCTGTTCAAGCGTGGGACGATTTACCTGCACCACCTCAGACAATATCAATTGCGGCGGAACCTATACATTCATCTTCACCAGCACGTCTCCCGTAGCACTGGGATTTCAGGGCGTGCGCGGCCCACTCAAGTGGAAAACCTTCACCTTGAATGCAGAGGGAAATGCTGTAAACTCAGCCACTTTGCAGTTTGATATGATTGGCAGCGACGGCAGCATTTTCAAAGGCACCGTAGAGTGCAACTTGCTGCAATAGACTTCCCAGGGAAAATGGCTCGCCCGTAATCCTCACGGGCATTTTCTGGGTCCGTGAGACTTCTGAGCGTCGTCCTCCCCACGTACAACGAATCAAAAAACATTCCAATCTTGATTGAGCGGCTAACCAAAGTGCTCGCAAAGATTGACTATGAAATCCTGGTCGTGGACGACAACAGTCCAGACAAGACATATGAAATAGTTGATCAGATTGCCAGCAAGAATCCGCGCGTACGCTGCATTCGGCGCATTCATGAGCGCGGACTCTCTTCTGCCGTAATGACAGGAATGGCATCCTCTTCCGCTAAGTTTTATGCGGTAATGGACGCAGACCTGCAACACGATGAAGCAATTCTTCCAGGATTGCTCAAAGCAGTAAATGAAGAAGGGTTCGACTTAGCTGTCGGCTCTCGCGCAGCAGAAGATGGAAGCTTCGGTGAATTTTCCAGACTGCGTCGCTTCATCAGCTGGACTGCGACCAGGCTTGCCAAGATGCTTTTACCAGGGGACGTCAAGGATCCTCTGAGTGGATTTGTCATGGTCTCGCGGGAAGTATTCCAACAAGCAGAAGAAAAGATCAACCCGCTCGGATTTAAGATCTTGCTTGAGTTCCTGGGTCGCGTGCCAGGATTAAAAGTAAAAGAAGTGGGCTATACGTTTCGCAACCGTGTCCATGGCGAAACCAAACTAAGTGGCTCCGTTATTCGCAATTACATTGTAGCACTAATGGATCTCCGTTTTGGCCATCTCGTTTCACCTATCTTTATCCTCTACTGCCTGGTGGGTGCAAGCGGGATCCTGGTATATTTTCTCACAATTGCAATTGGAGATTGGCTTGGAATGCCGCGAATCCGTGATATGGGGCCACCCCCTTTCCATTCAGTTCCGGCCAGCTGGTTACTCGGATTTGCTTTGAGTGTAACTAATAATTACGTCTGGAACAACTATATAACATTCTATGAACGCCGTCATAAATCCCTGCGCCTACTGACTGGAATCATTACCTTCTTCTTGATCAGCCTGGTAGGACTACTGATTCAGACAAGTGTAAGCTACCTTCTTGCATCGACCGGGCTCCTTGCAAGCAATGCAGGCTCGGGAATCAATCGTGGGATTGGAATCATAGTAGCCGTAATCACTAACTACTACCTGAATCTGAACTTCACATGGCGGAAACAACGGCGCTAGACCGCCCTGTGATCAATTCTAGATTTCTACAGTTAACTCTTCGCGCGCCAGTTCAACCCCTGCTTTTGCAGCGGTTTCAATTGCTTCGAGATCGCCCATAGCCGCGATATGATCAGTTAGAATAACTCGCTTAATTCCAAGACTCTTGATTCTATCTACAAGGTCAGAGAGAATCGAGCGATTGCGCACATCCTGTAAGATCAAAATATCAGCGCCATGCAGAAAATCTGCATACACAGAAGCGCTTTGAATTGTATCGGGACCAGCAAGAACCAGGACTTTCCCGCGACATTCAATGCGCACACTATCAGATGAAATGGGGTCATACGATGGAATTGCGCGTAATCTGAATGCACCTGCATCGCGCGGCGCTTCTTCATTTAGAACCGTGAAATCGCGCGTTGAGGCCATCTCATTGAACCTGACCGGAAAAAAAGAAAAGTCCTGCTGGCGTTCCATGCGCTCACGCATGTTTTCAGCCGAAGAGAAAATTCGAAATGAATTCCCTGGGATATAACCAGGCGTAAAAAATGGCCAGCCTTGAATATGATCCCAGCGGGTACCGGTTAGTACTATGTAAAACTGCCCTTTGGCTCCACGGGCCAATAAATCATAGCCAAGGCGTCTAGCACCCGTACCCAGATCAATGATGAGCCCGTCATCAGAATCGGTAACCTCGATGCAGGACGTTTCACCGCCCATAACGGAGCGAATGTGCACCGGCATTTCCAGCTGCATCGTGGCCACGTCAGTTACGGCACCTGCTTTCCAGGCATTCACCGCAATCTCAACGGCCGCGCGCATGCGAAGCTGTGTCTCCTGGGAACTAAGCGGCGACGGCAGGTCGGAACGAACTCCCCAGAATTTTATGACCATGCTTATACCTCGGAAGTCGATCGCCTTCTGTAAACTAAAAGAATTTCTGGTTTATAGTGAGTCAGGAGACCATACAACCCAATCTTCGCGCACGATTGTTATCCATTGCGCGCAGAAAGATCATGCAGCATCCATTCATTGTCCAGCCGGACCCGGAGGGTTTGATTTCTGCTGCGGATTTATTTGTTGGATCCGGTAAACGTATTCTAGAGCTGGGTGCCGGTTCCGGTGAATTGTGCGTGGATTGGATGAAGAAACACCCCCTTGATTCCTACGTGGCGTTTGAAATAAAATGGGATCGAATTCGCAGCATCCTAAAATCCCTGGATCGAAACGGCATTACGAATGTCAGGATTGTTCCAGTCAACTTCAGCTGGTTTCTGGAAACCATGCTGCCTGCCCATAGCTTCGATTCAATCATTGCCTATTTTCCCGATCCCTGGCCCAAACGCAGGCACTGGAAACACAGGCTGGTTCAGATTGAATTTCCAGATCGGGCCATAGCACTCCTGCGCCAGGATGGGCAAATTCACCTTGCGACGGATTACGCACCATATGCCAGGCGCATGCTGCGCGCATTCAAGCGACCCGACTTTGTTTGCCAGATGCCAGCACCCGGTTTCATACGATCCAATCCGTTTGGCGTGCGCACACGTTTCCAGGAATTGACGTCAGCCAGGAAACCACATTTTATGGCCTGGACATGGAAGGGAGAATCAAATGAAAGTTCGTAGTGCCCTGGCTGCCGGAACAGGAATTCTACTGCTTGCACTCCTCTACCATGCTGGAGCAGGTCCCGGATTTTGGGCATTCAAACATGGATTTGAGTGGGCCGCGCTTGTAGCTGCTTGTGCCTTTATTCCAATCATCGGATATTTTCTGCCGATCAAATCGTCGCACATCCGTATTGTGCGTCTGAATGTGCCGGTAATCCTTATTGTTTCTGCGTTATGCGCCGTTGCTATGTGGACTTTCAGGCAGCGCCTCATTCTACCACCGCCACAGGGAAATGGAGATGGAATTTTCCTGCTCGAACAAATCCCGGTATTTGCTGAACTCTTTGGTTTCAGGGCAAGCTTCGATGAAATACTCGAACTATACATCCACTCTAAATTCTACCTGGCCTGCAAAGCGTTCGGAATTTCAATCCTTGATAGCTATGCAATTCTAAGCTGTTTCGCGGGTTTTATTTACACTGCAATCGTTCTAGATTTCTTAAACAACCGGCCACGCCGACATTGGATTCTGGGGATTGCGCTCTTACTTTTTACTCCTGCAATCCAACTTTTCTTTGGCTACGTTGAACACTACGACGGTCCAACTGTTCTGATTGGAGCCTGTGCAATGCTTGCCCTGCGCTGGGAGACTCCAGGACACAGGCAATGGCTTGCACTTGGAATTCTCGCTGCCCTTGGTGCTGCATTTCACATGATGGCCGGCATTTCCATTCTACCCCTGGCCTACTACTGCTGGATCAAGTCCGGCAATAGAGCGTCCTTTTTGAGAAACGCGCTGCATGCTGCAATCCCCGCAGGCGCAGTCCTTGGAATCGTATGGATTTATTTTTTGCTGCTTGCAAAGCATCCAATTGTCCTGGGTGAGTCCTTCTTTGTTAAGCCACCTTTCTATCCGTGGCGCCAGATTTTGTCTGCGAAGCATTTCACGGATATGTTCAACTTGCTTCTAATGGGAATGCCCGCTTTGCTTTGCGTTGTCCCACTCTTGCTTTTCAGCCGACCGCGGTTGCCATGGCGCGACCAGCGAATCGTTTTTACATCCATTGGCTTCGCCGGGTTTCTCCTGGCCTCGTTTGTGATTCATCCGCTCCTGGACTTTCCGGCCGACTGGGATTTATTCAGCATATTCCAGGTCTATGGAAATCTCTTCTTATTCGAATTGCTGCGTACTATGGATCGCGCGGAGGAAGTTGATTTTCAAGGCCTGCTGCCTGGCATCCTTGTGGTTTGTATGATCTCAACCGGGCTATGGATCAATCGCAATCACAAGAATCCACCTGAATCGCAATTAACGCTGAGCCGCATCCTGGCAAATTCAGAGCAATTCCTTTCACAAATACGCACCGATCGTGTGTTTCGTGATGCGCCTGAGGGAAGAAAGAAGAAAGTCGCAGCGGTAAAATTATTTCTGCTGGGTGCGCGTAACAAAGCTATCCGGAACGGTAACAGTGCGCTTACATCTGAGATCGATCATGAGGTCCTGGAATTTGATCGTTTTGCCGTTCTGCCGGAAGAAGAATACAAATCAAATTATCCAATTATCTGGGGCAGGCTCACGGATCTAAACCGCCGGATTGAAGAGCTTCCGCCGTGATTACTTACTGAGGGCTGTAATCAGGAAGGTCAGGCTGCAATTGGAATCGCAGAGGTTTGTGCAGTTTTTGAAATCGTAGGTTTCTGATGCATCTACGATTCCATTGTTGTTGTAATCTACCCTGGCTCCACATGATGTGTAACATGCCTGCACGCCAGCACCGCATAGAACCAGATACGCTGTCAGCTTCTGCGGAGTCGGGTCCGGGTCCTTTTGACAGGAAACCAGAAGGAGCAAGCCAAGGCAAAGAATCAGCGCACGCATGGCGCCAGAGTCTTTTCCGGCCTTCGGGACGCAAATATATTCTGATAGTGTCGCTGGGCCTGGCGTTAAGCGCTTCCGGTTGGATTGGCTGTGCTGCGCCCAGAGCCATAATCATCGAACATCAAATCGAAAACCAAAAAATTGCATCTAGATTATTTTTATTGTCATCGTTCTGGATGCACGATCGAAACGAAGCAGCGCGCGAACAGGCCCTTGCCGGCAACTGGTCAGGTGCCCTCTCAGAATGGAACGACATGCTACAAAAAAAACTGGCCTATGACTGCGGGCTACTTGGCAATCACGCAGTTGCTTTGTTCATGAATGGTAAACCGGCCTTCGCTGCGGCAGAAACTGCGGTTAGAAATTGCCCGGATAATGAGTCGCTCAGGCACAATTTCAAAATGATCACGGCACTTGAATGAAAACCTCCGTTCTCCGCCAGAATCTGCGAATTGTAGTTCTATTGCTTCTTGTACAGATGTCCTGCGATCAAGCACGGACTGTTTCACCTGCCTATTTTCTACTTCCAATATTGCGCGGCGGCGGAACTCGGCCGGCAACGCCAACCAATCTCATAGCAGTTCATTTTCTTGCTGCTCAGACGATTGTCCTGAACTGGACTGGAAGTCTTGATCCTGATACGGGCCAGCCAAATGTAATTTATAGAATCTATGGATACGAAGTCCCACCCACAATCTATTATCGTGAACAGGATCTTCTTGATACTACTCCGCTCACTACGTTTTCCGGTCGCCTTGAGCCTTTCACAGGTTCATTGTACTTTGTAGTAACTGCGTTCGACGGTGCTGCAGAATCTCTTCCCTCACCTACAGCAAAACTGGAGACTGTGCTTTGAAACGGGTTGTCCTTCTATGCCTGTTAATCGCCTTATCGCTGTTAGCTGAGCCGCTGGGGGCGCGTCAGTCCATTCTTCTTGCGGATGCAGTTGTTCCCGGATTTGGGGCGTTCTACACAGGACACTACGCTCTTGGGACTGCAATTGCTACAAGTCGCATTGGCACCGGGTATCTGAGCTGGTATTATAGCCAGCGAGCGCGCGAATACGGCTCAGCAGAAAAAGCAGCGCGCATCGCAGAGCTCTACTTTGGACCGGGATATAGATTCAAGAATCCATACGGCAGCGGGTACTACAATGCTTCCGAGTACAGCCATCTGGCCGGGAAAAGGAAGTTCTACGCAAACATTGCATTGCTCGTGCACCTTGGAGTGGCCGTAACAAGTGGATTCTTAACCGCAGATTGGCTGGATGAGGCACGTCCAACCCCTGTATTTCCGATGCCAGCAAGAATGCATGAACAACCGGTATCGTTTACTGTGCGTCTAACGTTCTAAGATTATGTGGGCATGGTTTTGCGGTGATTTACAAGAGCCGCAAGTGCCGTTTGAATTGAATCCAGATCCTCAACTGCAACCATTTCGCGCGCAGATTTTTCATAAGCGGAAAGCACATGATCTGCAACGTCTGCTGTACCCACAGTCAGGCTGGAACCCTTAAGTTTGTGCAATAACCCCTTAACGCGCTCTCGATCGCCCGCATCCCGCGCCGTGCGACATTGCTTAAGTATGTCTACAGTCTGCGCGATGAACTTGTCGAGCATCTCAAGGAAGAATGCCTCCCCACCAATACTTACGAGTTCATCTTTTTTCCTGTTATCAAGGATCACAGGGCTTTTGTGGAGGATAGACAAGAAGCGGCAACAGAAATTTCATCCAGGCGATATCCGGCGAAAGCCTTACGTAGTTCTACGCACCGGCCGGTTCTGGCCCCGACCTAATTCAGCCAGCAGATGATTCCTTACGTTTAACCCAGACATCGCCGCTCCAGATATTAAACTGAATCCGCCTGTACACGTTCCCACCAACGTCAGACGCAATTACTTTGAATCCGTTTTTTGCCAGCAGTTCCTCGGCTGCGCGAATGTTTCTTTGCCCTACAATTTCAACGTTATCCGCTTGTTCGCGTAGCATGCTGCCACCACCAAAGACTTTCACTACGTATTCCGATGGCTTCCGCTTGCTACGCGCGACATGGCTAAGAAACAACTCCATTACGGCGTCCGCATAACGTGTGTGTGGGCCGCCCTGCTGAATTGAAGGCCGTGAGGGCAGCATGAAGTGGCACATACCGCCCTCTTTAAGAATTGGATGCCACATCGTGATAGAAATGCAGGAACCCAGGAGGGTTCGAATACGAGTTTCGGCGTCGCCCCAATAGAAATCGCCGGGCTGCAGGAAGATATCTAGTAAAAACTCTGGTTCGTCTGATGTGATTTTCAGGTCGGCCATTTCAAGACCGCGCACCAGCATCAAACTTGGTCATTTCTTCTGGTGCAAGAATTAGATCCAGATCAAGTAAGACGACAAACTGATCGTCATAACGACCCATTCCTGTGATGAACTCTGTCTTAACGCTTACTCCAAAACTCGGCGGTGGTTCAATGTCCTCAGCCGGCAAATCGGCCACTTGATCTACTGCATCGACTAGAATCCCGGCTTCCACGCGTTCACCCTTAATTGTGACTTCCACAATGATGATACAGGTGCGCGGAGTAATCGACACCGCCTTATTTTCAAAGAGCGCAAAAAGATCGACAACGGGAAGAACGTTTCCTCGCAAATTGATTACGCCTTTGACGTAATGCGGAGTCCGCGGAACTCGCGTTACTCCAGGGTATTGGAGAATTTCTTTGACGCGCAGAATCTTGATTCCGTACACCTGGTCTCCCAAGTAGAACACAAGATACTGCTCCCCGCCGCTTTCAGAGACGAGTATATCGTCTTCGTTTGAATCAGAATTTTTCAAAGTCGTCTTCCTGAATTATTGCTGGTGGAGAATCCCGACGGCGCGGCGGCAAGGGCTTTCTTGCAACGGGAGCTGGCTCACCATCCACTTTAAAGAACTCAACAAGATGCTGTAATTGCTGGGCCTGTCCGCTCATCTCTTCAGATGTTGCCGCGAGTTGCTCAGAAACGGAGGCATTCTGTTGCGCCAGCTTATCCAGTTGCTGGACGGCAGAATTCATCTGGCTCACATTCATAGTTTGTTCTTCTGATGCAGCCGTAATTTCCTGCACCAGATCCGCTGTCCGTTTCACAGAAGGTAGAATCTCGTTTAGCAAATCTCCCGCTTTGACTGCGACCTGAACGCTACTTCCCGCAAGTGCACCAATTTCCTGGGCCGCCGTTTGACTGCGCTTAGCAAGCTTACGGACTTCTGATGCAACCACTGCAAATCCCTTTCCGTGCTCTCCGGCACGCGCAGCTTCAATTGCAGCGTTCAAAGCGAGAAGATTGGTCTGATATGCGATTTCCTCAATAATGCCGATTTTTTCTGCAATCTGTTTCATGGCTGAGACGGTTTCAGCTACAGCTTTCCCACCTTCTTCCGACTCGCGTGAAGATTGATTTGCAATTTCATTTGTGGTTCGTGCGTTCTCAGCATTCTGTTGAATGCTGGCATTCATTTCTTCAAGCGACGAGCTGGTTTCTTCTACGCTGGCTGCCTGCTCACTTGAACCCTGACTCAAGCTCTGGGCCGTGGCGCTCACTTCTTCCGAAGCAGAAGCCATTGACTCTGCCGACGAACGAATCTGGGAGATTGTGTTTGAAAGTCTGTCTACCATGTTCTTGAGCGCAAGGAGAGTCTGGCCAATTTCATCTTTGGACGAAACGTCAAGCGACACTGTCATGTCCCCTTCTGCCAGTCGATTGGCCGCAGATACAGCAAGTCCGAGCTGATTTACAATCTGTCGAGTCATGATAAAACTGAGTACGATTGTTATCAGAACAAAAAGGAAAACGACTCCAAGCACAGAATACAGATTGGTGCGCAGGCGATTCACCCGCGTTCTTAACATATCGTCCTGCTGCTCGATGGCGCGATCCCAGAGCGCATAGCTGGAAACCAGTGCCCGATTGCCCCTGGCCAGAAGATCCGTGCTGCCAATTTTGACTTCGCCAGAATTCACCAAACGATCTTCAATTGCTTTGAGAAACTCGCCTGAGTCAGCAACGAATGTGGTAAGCGAAGGGCGGACCTGCGGATCCAGGGTTTTGCTGCCAGATAAATCCGCGGCTTCGCCGAACGCGCGCTCCTGTTCGCCTTTAATAATATCCATCTGCGAACGGACGAGACCGCTTAGCACAATCAAGCGTGTCTTTTCATCCGCAGAGATTTCCTTTTTTTGCGATGCATTGACTGCAAAATCCAATAACTCAGTGGTCATGTACCAGTATTCAGGAAGACGAATGAGCGTTACGCTCATTGTATAATAAGTGTCTAGATCCGGATCAAGAATCAGGTTCGAAGTATCCCCAATGTGAACAATTAAGTCTTTAACGGCCAGAATGAGTTTTGCCTCTTCCTGCGCTCCCTGGGCTATCTTTTGATTTTGATACTGCGCCTTAACCGCCTGCCATGCAGCATTCATGGCTTTTACTTCCAGATTTTCGCGATGCTTTTCGCGAAGCCCCTCCGTGGTGGTTGCAAGATCGTCTTGAAGTTTTGAATTCACGGCTTCCAATGATTGAAAATCAGAATCAATGGAAGGACCTAAATCCCGAATCGAATCTTTGATCCGCGCATCTTCAGCTACATTTGAAGCCAGTACAAGAGTTCGGTGGGTCGTCAGGTGTTCCATCAATTGCCGCAATGGCCTGAAATACTGATTACCAACGAGTTCTTTTCGGGTGAAGTCTATCTGAGTATTTTTTTCCTTAACCAGGAAATACAAAAGAATCCCGATTGAGGCGCTGATAACCAATCCGAGAATCAAGAACTTGGTTCCCACCTTGAAATTATATATAATACGTAACATTTACGATTCTCCTGTGTCGCTTGCGCGCGAAATGTCCCTTAGATCCAGCATGCGCTGCCCCGGGACTGAGGCTAGAGTTTGTGTAACAGACGGTATATCCAGAATCAGAGCAATCGTGCCATCACCCATGATCGCAGACCCGCTCACTCCGTTTATGTCTCCAAGAATCCTACCCATAGGGCGGATCACGGATTGTACCTCGCCCAGGATTTCCTGGACTACTACACCCGATTTTTGGCCTGCGTGTTGAATTACCACGATGTTCTCTTTTTCGTCCAGGCCGCCCTCAATGCTGAAGAATTTCTTTAGGTGAATGAGGGGTAGTGGCTCGCCACGGAGGTTAAGAAAGCCAGCGTCCAGGGTATCCTTGCTCTCCAGGCACTCAGTTACGATATCCAGAGGCACAATGAAGTTCCCTCCACCGATCCGCACGGACAGCCCATCGATAATCGCAAGCGTAAGCGGAAGGCGAATTGCTATACGAGTACCCTTCCCCTCCTCTGACTCAAGATCAATGCTCCCCCGAAGGGCCTGAATATCACGCTTAACTACATCCATCCCCACGCCGCGACCGGAGACGTTAGTTACCTTTTCTGCAGTCGAAAATCCTGCATGGAAGATTAGATTTTGAATTTCTCGTGGGCTGGGCGTATCATCGGCGCGAACCAGGCCACGTTCGCGAGCCTTCTTTAGAATCCTCTCAGTCGAGAGGCCTGCGCCATCGTCCTGGACTACAATTACGATTTCTGAACCCTCGTGATATGCGTTGAGTTTAATGCTGCCGCGGGAATTCTTACCGGCACGGATACGAGTCTCTGGATCTTCCAGTCCATGGTCGATTGAGTTTCGAACCAGGTGCAAGATTGGATCATAAATTTTCTCAACAATTGACTTGTCTAGCTCCGTTTCCTGACCGCGTAATTCCAGAAGCACCTCTTTGCCCAGTTCGCGGCTCAAATCATGAACTACTCGCTGGAACCTGGAGAATACTCCGCCAATTGGAACCATGCGGAGATTAAACGATGTATCCCGAACATCAGCCACCAGCTTGTCCAGCGCGTAGGCCGTTTCGATCAGCTCTGGAATTCCAGTCGTCTCAACCAATTGGTTCATGTGCGCAGAATTGATTACCAGCTCTCCTACAAGATTCACAAGTTGATCCAGGCGATGTGCTTCTACGCGCACAAACCTGGTCTCGTGTTTCTCTGTAGCAAGCTGCGGATTGGGTGCTGTGAGCTCTTGTATCACTACCGGTTCTGGTTCTGGCTGCGTGATACGAATCTCAGAATCTTCGCCAATAAATTCAAGCTCGGAGCGAAGCTCTTTTTCATTGGCCAGAGTTTCCAGGACCATTTCAAAACCAAGGTAGCATGCTTCAGGATCAATGGCTGCAAGGCCTGGAACTCGATCAAGCCTCAAGGAAAACGAAATGAGTCGCCCCAGATTTTTCAAATTGCGAATAACGGGAAGTGGGTCGAGTCCGTGAAGAAATAGCGACGGTTTAAAATCTACTTGCAGGGAATGAGTGTACAACTGCGCGATTTGCGGCGCTGATCCACCACTTTCCGCCTTACGCCCTTCGCTTCCTGTGTGCTTACGAATGCGAACGAGCAATGATTCCCCTGCACTGAGCAGATTCTCAGTCATCACGCGAGCTGTACTTTCTTCTTTAACTTCCACAACATGTGAAAGGCTTTCTAGATGATCGCGCGCCACAAGCAGGAGCTCAACCATATCACGATCGAATGAAATATGACCGTTGCGCACGCGATCCATAAGGGTTTCCAGATCGTGTGAAAAACCTTCAATGTGATCAAAGCCAAAGATTCCTGCCGACCCTTTGATCGTGTGAACTACGCGAAACAGGGAATGAATAATTTCCTGATCGCCTGAGAGCTGTTCTACTTCCGCAAGTAGCAACTCTTCCATTTTTTGCAGAAGCTCTGCTGTCTCCTGGATAAATACTTCGCGAGCTTCGCTCAGGTCCATGATAGCCCGCAGATATCAGCAACAGAACGCGCTGACTGTGATGGTAGTACTTGCAAACTTAGATTCTTGTCTTTAAGATCTTTCTCAAGAGCAAAGATCAACTGAAGCCCGGCAGAATCAATCTCAGTCACTTCAGTTAAATCGATTACTAATGGTTTAGCAAGCTTCAGAGAAGCAAGATCTGCTCGCATGCGTCCTGCGTTCTGAATAGTGAGTTCACTATCAATCACGATGATCGTACGATCCGCTTCCTCGTGAACTCGCATACACTTATAGAATGAGTCGTGATACAGCCGTAAGGAGCTGATCTGGTTTGAATGGTTTTACAATCCAGGCGCGGGCTCCGGCTTCCTGGCCTTCCCACTTTTTTTCTTCTTGAGACTCAGTCGTAAGCATAATGACAGGTGTAAACTTATGCGACTCATCCTGCCGAATTGTTTTGAGAAAGGTAATGCCATCCATGTTCGGCATGTTTATGTCGCAAATGATGAGACTGACCTTCCCTTCAGCTAGTTTGGCGATTGCGTCCTGCCCATCCACGGCCTCTACAGGCTCGTAACCG
Organism: Spirochaetia bacterium; assembly: GCA_021413825.1. Classification (GTDB taxonomy): domain Bacteria; phylum Spirochaetota; class Leptospiria; order Leptospirales; family Leptonemataceae; genus JAEUSB01. The sequence goes on from JAIOPQ010000014.1 coordinate 24,466, forward strand.
GCACCTTTCAATGTTAATCCAACAACTTTCCGAATAGAAGCCGAATCATCTACAACCAGAATCTTTTTTGACAACTAAGAGCTCCTCACCGGCTTGATCGAGCCGGAGCCATACTTCTTATTTTCGGCAGACGAGCGTCATCAAAAAATCAAAAGTCATGTGCTTTTTCGAACCAGTTATTCTCCCGGACTCTTGATCATGGAGGGAATTGTCTTCAGGACAATGAAGACATCCAGCCAGAACGACCAGTTCTCGATGTAGTAAATATCAGCTTCTGCCCGTTTTTCGATGGAAGTGTCTCCCCTGAATCCTTCTGTCTGCGCCCAGCCAGTGATTCCTGACTTAACGGAGTGCCTGCGCATGTAATGCGTAACGCTGGCCTTGAATTTTTGCACAAAATGGGGTCGCTCAGGCCTTGGACCGACCACGGACATGTTTCCCATGAGGACGTTTATGAATTGCGGCAATTCATCCAGTGAGGTCTTTCTGAGCAACTTGCCTATTGGAGTAACGCGTGCATCCACCTTGCCACCCCAGGTAGTATCAGACGTCGATTTCTCCTGCACCTGCATGGTGCGGAACTTAATCAGCTGGAACATGCGCCGATCTAGGCCAACCCGCTCCTGCCGAAAAAAAACGGGTCCAGGTGAAGAAAACTTCACGAGCATTGCCAGAAGCAAAAACAAAGGCGAACCCAACAACAAAACCAGCGTTGCAAAAACAATGTCAAAGGCACGCTTCAGAAATTGATTGTAGCCGTTTTTAAGAGGTGTGTCGCGAATTATGAAGAGCGGAACGCCATCAAGGTCTTCAATCCGCGCATGGGCTGCAATCAAATCCATCATATCAGGGATAATTCTACAATCAATTCCTTCCAGGTCACATGCCTCGATTACCTGGTGCAGCAAATCCGTCTGATATGGCAAAGCGTATACGATTACGTCTGGATTCTTCTTCTGTGCGATCTTCTTCCACGTAGCAAGATTTCCCGCGTGAAGTTCAGACAGAGGGCCCAGACCTTTCACCGGACCAACCATTCCAATCACACGATAGCCATAAATGCTATGCTTCACCAGAGAATTCACAAAGCGACGCGCTGCGATTCCGGTTCCAAGCACAAGTACGCTACGCGTATTATAGCCGCGCGCGCGCATGCGCTCGAGGACCTTTCTAAAAAAGAAATGACCAACTGAATGTGAAACTACAGAAAATGCAGCAGCATACAGAATGACCGCTCTCGAAAATGTTGTTCCGCGATAAAAGAAAAGGAGTGCTAGAACAACAATCAGGCTAAGAGTTATGCCTCGCAGGATTGCAACAAATTCTCTAAAGAACGATAGCCCTCGACGGGGATGATACAAATCCGTTGCAATGAACGCCACCACCTGGGCCACGCACATAAACATTGCAAGATAGGCGTATGTGAAAACTACTGCAACCTCGTGCGGAAGAAAAATTCCAGGCGCAAACATTCCGCCTGAATCCGGAACAACCAGATCCAGCTTCTCCGGCGATACCACAAAGAAATGCACAAGCACGGCTGCAAAAAAACTAATGAAAGCCAGAAGCAAGTCCAGGGCAATGAACGCCAACTTGAAGGTTTGATTCCGTTCCCGTAACATTACTGGAGCCTGCTTGTTTGAACTGGTAGTCTGCCTACGTCCTGCGGTCTCACACGACGCCTGTCCAGTATGAAGCGACTGGGTCGATCTGCCGTTCCGCCGATGTCAAAGCGCAGAAGTGTGAGGCTGAAGAAAATCTTATTATCATAGAAGGTAATGTTCTCAACATTCAATGATCCGGCCAGAATACTGCGCTGCTCCATGCGATAGCCCAACCTGAATTCAAAGTCATGCAGATCCATAATCAAAGCAGTCTCAAAGGTCCCAATATTAAACACCGATTTTTCCCGGCGTGCTTTGCCTGCCAATCCAGTCGAGTTCACCAAATCTTGCGGGAAAGAGACGTAGTCGTAGTTATTGTTTTCATCCCTTGAATTACGCTTATAGCGCTCAATTTCTGTTGCGCGGGACTCAAGCTCCATTTCCCAGAACAACCAGCCTAGAATCTGAACATCTGCCTTCAGGGAATAACGCATGTGATCGAGCTCTTGATTGTAGTACACATGATACCAGTAGTAGCCCATTTCAAAATATCGCAATCGCTTGAGCAGCCAGAGATCAAATCCCCCCGCTTCAAAGGTCATTCCAACTACATTTGAGTGATCGCGCTTGAATCTGGGATCATAGACATAGTCGTTTGAAAGACGAACACCCAGGAAATGCGCTTTGCGCCTTGTAAGTAAATTCTCGCGTTCCTCGCGGAACATATTTATGAAATCCAGGTAATAATCCACTCTAAATACAGGATAATACCAGCGTTCCTTTTGTTTAACATCAAATTGATACTTCTTGAGATCATAGATGCTCATCAACGAAAGAGAGAGTCGATTGATTGGATATGCCTCAAGTGAGCCCTCAATCTCATGCACCTTCTGGTTCTGGTCGAACGCCCTGGCTCCGTTGAATACACCCAGCAATCCGCTCGCATTTACTGCAGGCGCCTGTTTGGCTTCTTCTCTAAAAGAATCCTTCCTTCT
>JAIOPQ010000015.1 GCA_021413825.1 Spirochaetia bacterium
ACGGCAAAAATGATTTTAGCACAAGGTCCACTTTGGCCTGCGGGCGCCAGGGAGCATTCTCCTTGCATGTGCCGCATACTAGCGCTGATCCAGCGCGTAGTTCCAGATCGTACCGCGTACGGATTTCCCGCGCTTCCAGCAACATCGGCCTGGTCGCAAGTATCAGCGCAAGAAGTAAGACATTGAACGGGCTCCCAGGAACACGCACTTATCCATTACCCCGGACGCCTGAATAGCGAGAGGATGCTGAAGCGTTCTATAAGATGTGCAAGCGTTGCAAACCCACCCATCATAGCTCCCGCAACGCCCGGTGACGATACATCGGCACCCGTCAAAAACAACCCGGGAATCGGCGTATTGGCGCGCGAAAAGGCTGCCTTGCTCCCGCGAAACCGATCCGGGACACATGCAAGCCCGTAGATTGATCCTCGTGGATGTCCTGTAAAATGCTCATTGGTTATGGGCGTTGAAAGTTCATGAAATTCAATATTGTCTTTAAAGCCAGGAAGATGCTGATCAATGTAGCCGATCAACAACTGCGCAATTCTTTCCTTTAGATCAGCATACTCAGCACCGCGCTTTTTCCAATTACCATCTTTCCATGGTTCGAATGTAGCATAGTCGGCGAAAGCAATGATCTCCGCAGTATGCGATTTGCTTTCTGGATTTTTTAAGGATGGAAATGAAAGATATGCTCCAGTAGGATTGGAGTTTTCTACCCAGCTGCTGCGATTTCCAAAGTTCTTATCATGGTCATAGGTAGAATATATCCAGTAATTCTCACCGTGAAAACCAAGCTTTCTTGGATCCTCTTTGAGTCCAAGATACAATGTAACGTTAGTCGTCACTGGCTGATCTTGATAGAATGTTTCCAGGTCTGAACGAAACGCCAGGGGTACGGACGCGGGAACCAGACGCATAAAAGTAGTCCAGGCTCCTGCATCGGAAATAACCACTGGAGCGCGAAATTCTACCATGCTGTCCGGACGCTCAGGATGCTTCTTAACGCGCACGCCAACGGCGGCCCCTTCTTCAATAATTACTTCCGTAACTTCATGCGAAACGCGAATCTCGCCGCCGTGCGCATTGAGGATGGCTTCTACACTGTCACAGATTTTTCCAGCCCCACCAATTGGATAGTAGCCACCATTCATATAATGAGTAACGATGAGCGAATGGATTACAAATGTGCTTTCGGCTGGCGGGAGCCCATAGTCGCCCCACTGAGACAGTAAAAGAGCTTTGAGCTTCTCATCCTTAAAATTGATATCCATATATTGGCCAGTAGTCATGAGCGCGGAAGCCTGACCCAATGACCCCAGAAGATGAGTGAGGCCGTCCAGAAAAGGAGGTAACGATTTCATTGTAACGTGTCTGCCAAACCATGCGGAGGCTTTCTTAACATCTTCCAGGTAACGTCTAATAGCCGCCTCTTCGGCCGGAAACATTCTGATAACGTCGTTTGTAAAACGCTCTGGATCGCCGTACACAGGAAAGGAAAAGTCCGGATATACAAACATCTCGAATGGCTCTTCCATTTTCTGCCATTTCACCTGGCCCCCGGTAATGACGTCGAATAGCCTACGGAGCATGCTTGTATCTGAAAGGTCTCCAATATAGTGAACACCCACGTCCCAATGATACTTCTTTCGCGTGAATTCGTGAGTAAAGCCGCCGGCACGAAAGTGTCGCTCCAGAACAAGTACCTTCTTTTTTCCAACTGTAGCCAGGATGCTTGCCACGGTCAGCCCACCCATGCCGGAGCCGATTACGATTGCATCAAATTCGTTGTTCATTTTGCCCTCAGTTCAGAAGCCAGGGGAGCATCAGCCTTGCAAGGCCTAGAAAACTCATGAATCCACAGACATCAGTAAACGTTGTCACAAAAATACTGGAGGCAATTGCGGGATCAATTCCGAATCGTTTCAGAATCAGTGGAATAGCAGTCCCGGCAGATGCGGCAATCAGCATGTTCGTAATCATGGCGGTTGTAATAACCGCAGCCAGGACAACCTTATGCGTGAAAAGAAATACGAAAATACCCGTGGCAAGGCCCTGAATGATCCCATTCATCAATCCCATTACTCCTTCGCGGAGTAATGCTCGCGGCAATCCGGAAGGAGAAAGCTCGCCCAATGCAATGTTTCGAATAATCACGGCCATGGTCTGGCTCGCAGCGTTTCCACCCATTCCTGCAACAATCGGCATGAGCGAGGCGAGAATTACTACCTTCTCGATTGTTTCCCCGAATAAACTTACAACGGATGACGCCAGGAAAGCAGTCATGAGATTCACAGATAACCAAAGATTGCGTTTCATCGCAGAAGAGAAAACTGGCGAGGAAAGAGTTTCGTCACCAGAAACCCCACCCATTCGCAGGATATCTTCGCTGGCCTCTTCTTCTACGACTTCGAGAATCGCGTCTGCCGTTATTCGCCCTACCATCACATCGTGTGCGTCAACAACTGGTGCAGAAATAAAGTTGTAGCGAGTAAAGATCTGGGCTACCTCTTCGCGATCCGTTGTAACTGGAATCGGCAAAATTTCAGTTTGAGTGATCTTCTTGATGCGAGTACGAGGGCTTGAGAGAATCAGTCGATCCAGCCCAATGTGACCTTTATATTTTCCGGCTGCGTCGATTACATAAACAGTGTGAATATCGTCGGCCTCAGATGTTGCGCGACGAATCGATTTGATTGCCTGCTTGACTGTGCTTGTTTCAAGCACAGTTGCAAACTCCTTCATCATCAGCGCGCCTGCTGTATTCTCCGGATATGAGAGGAGTTCTGTAACTTCCTGACGATCTTCCTGTGGCAGAAGCGAAATGACTTCCCCCGATGTTTCCTCGGGCAGATCTTCCATAATATCTGCAGCATCATCAGAATCCTGTTCCTGAACAATTTCTGCGACCTGCCTGGGTGTTAGAGATTCAAGCAGCTCTTGCTTGATCGGATCGTCAAGCTCCAGGAGTACAAGCCCACGTCGTTCGGCGGGAAGCCTGAGGAACAGACGCTCCATCTGATCAAAGTCAAGATGCTGTAAAATATATGCGACGTCAGCATCGTACAGCTCCTCCAGGAGCTGATCCACTTCTGGATGCTGATTCGTTTCAAGTAGATCTAGTATCTGATGTCCGGCATCGGGATCATCCCGACGAAACGAATACTCTTCGCTCGTTTCCTTGTCCGGAATTTGCGTCATATCGACATTCCCCCGAATCGCAAGGGAGGTGTCAAATTTCCTTTGAATTTGACCTGAAAAATGAATTCAGTCCCAGGTTGCATCACCGATCAATGGAGAAATGTCCGGTCTCATTTTCCTTCCGCCGTTGATTTATCTGCTCTCTTTGCTATTTGTTGCATACTGGCTGCGTGATCAGGACAGAGGCGACGGGCAATATTTTCTGGCTGGAAGAAATATTGGCGCCACTCCAGCGATTTTATCCGTAGTAGCCAACGAGACCTCGGTCGCTACAGTAATGATTTTTCCGGCCGCGGGATTTGCGTCTGATTTTGTACTCCTCTGGCTTTGTCTGGGTTATATTGCAGGTCGGGGCCTTGTTGGCTGGCTATTCATGCAAAAGCTATATGACAACCATAAGCTCTCCATTTATGAAACGATTGGGGGTTCGCGGGCTGGGAGCGTTCCCCTGGCAACGGCCTATGTTCTGGCCAAGTATATTGCAAACGGAGCCAGATTCTACATGGCAGGCTACGCCTTGCAGCAACTCTTCGGCTGGTCAATTGGCGGCTGGATTGTGCTCGTTGCTGCTATCGTCGCTGTTTATAGTCTCACTGGCGGAATCCGAGCAGTTGTAGTAACTGATCAGATTCAGGGCTCAGTGATTTATGTCATGGGAATAACGTTATGCGGCATTCTAATCTGGAGCCTGTTCCAGAATGGCTCAGCCCATCAAGCTTTCGTCTCCTTGCGCTTGATTGACACTACTGCGAACCTGAGCAATGGAAATTACTGGCTCACTCTTTTTCTAGGTGGGATGGTCCTTTCAATTGGTACACATGGTGCGGATCAGGATATGATTCAAAGACTCCTGGCAACCAGGGATTCTAGCAAGGCCTCACGGTCCGTTTTCTATTCCGGAATTGGCGCGACCATTGTCATTCTAACGTATCTTGGAATTGGTGTGCTTTTGCGCGAAACCGGACACTCAGAACTGGACGTTAAGTCACCGCTTGTAGACTACATCTTTCGCTTAAAGGAACCCCTTCTTGCGGGTTGCTTTTCTGTGTTACTGTTATCAACTGGCATGTCTTCGCTGGATTCATCTACTAATTCAACAGGCGCAATCTGGAAATTTATTTTTAATTCAAAGAAACCGGGAATCTACTGGTCCGTTTTCTCACTTATCTGCCTCGTAATGTCGGCCTTACTTTTTTCCTGGTTGGGCCGTTCCGATTTTCTGACGCTGGCCCTGGGCTCAATGAGCTACATTCACGGTGCATTGATTGCAATTCTGGTAACGTATACGTTCTTTCCAAAGCTAATCTGCCCCGTTGGAATCATCCTATCAATTCTTAGCGGGCCACTTGCAACCATCTGGAGTAGCTCATGGCAACCGGTTCCTGCATGGACGGTGCAGATTCTATTTTCTACTTTTATGGCACTCCTGGTCTGCCTTGCGACAGGATGGCTAAATACTAAACTGCGTTTCAGTTTGAAATAATTGGTTCGCTGCTGTTAGGATCTGGATGCAAGAATTGTCCATAGATCCATCCAGTTTTTCCACCAACAGTTACCTTGAACCAATATGCAGAGTACAATCCCGGAACTGAATCTCTTGCTTTAGATTTCTCAAGGATCTTTGCTTCCGCGCGGTCCAGAGGAGTTGCCAGACGATTGGAGCTTGTCGATGGTTTCTCGCGCAGCGATACTGACGTGCCGTAAACGTATGCCTTCTTTCCTGGCACGAGTGCTTCCGAGTAAACGGCATATCCCCACTCCGAACTCATTGTTCCTTCGCTTCCACGAGCAGCCTGAACGATTTCTTTTTTGCAAATGGTAGCTGGTTCATTTCTGAACTCAAGAATCTCTGTGGTATCGGGTTTTTGAAAGAGCGAACCTTTGTAGTTCTGAAATGCGGTTGCTTTCTTATCAATTGGCTTTGCTCCTTTGGAGCATTCCTGTTGTGTTGCCGCCTTGCAATCATTCAAGGATTGCGAATCTCCCTCAGACCAGGTGAAACAGGTTCCCTTGCGCGGCGCCTCTGCGTGGACGACAGAAATGGCAAATGCAATCGGGACAAGCAACACCTGCATCCGGGCTAAGTATTTTATCGTATGCGAATGTTTGGTTGAAAATTTTTGAAGGCGGTTCATCGGGCTGACGATTCAGCCCGACTCTTCCCGTGCAATCTAAAAAACCGGCATCGTCCCCGATCAATGACCCATGCTTTCTGGTTTGAGTCGTTCGAACCTTTGAAACAAACTGTACACGCACGGAATTACAACAAGGGTTAAGAGCGTAGAGACGATTGTTCCTCCAATCACGGCAATCGCCATAGGAATCATTGTCGCGCCGCCCGGTCCAATCGAGAGGGCAGGAGGAATTGCAGCTGCGATGGTCGCTATTGACGTCATAAGAATGGGACGCAGTCGGACCGGACATGCTGCAAGCAACGCCTCCTTAACAGGCAATCCATCTGCGCGCATTCGATTTGTGAAATCTACAAGCATGATGGAATTCTTCTTAACAAGACCCATAAGGAGCAACAGCGCTATAAAGCTGTAAATATTAAGTGACTGTCCAAATATGAACAAAGCAAGCACTGCACCAGAGAAGCTGAAGGGCAATGCCATGAGAACCGTCACGGGGTGCAGGAAACTGTTGAACTGACTTCCCAGAATCATGTATGCTACTACGATTCCCATTGCCAGCACCATCCCAAGGCTTGCGAAAGATTCGGCGGTAGTTTGTGCAGAGCCTGTCGCTTCAGCTGTGTACTCTTTGGGCAAGATTTTTTTTGCAATAGCAATCGCCTGGTTGATCGCATCAGTCTGACCGATCTTTGGGGCCGGATTTGCAAATACTGTAACAGCGCGCTGCCTGTTCAAACGCGTAATGCTTTGCAGCGAAGGCCGGACTTCAGTATACGTTACATCACCAAGACTAACAAGCTCGCCGCGATTGTTGCGTACATATAAATTGCGAATGTCTCCAACCTTCTGCCGATCCGCTTCCTCCATGCGAACACGAATATCATACCGGTGTCCGCCTTCTGTGAACTGGCCTGCTTTCACACCACCAATCATTGCGCCTAGAACATCGCCTATCGTATCAACGCTTACGCCAAATTCAGCTGCCTTTGCGCGGTTTGGAAAAATCTGCGCCTCTTCCTGACCTTCCAGAAAGTTAGAATCAACGTCCGTGAAGTTGCCTGACTTACGCATCTCTTCCATGATTTGACGCGAAGAATCTGTCAGTTTCTCCCACTCTGACCCCTTAACCGTGATTTCTACGGGATACCCCCGGCTCGATGAGAAACCGCGCATAGAAAGATCCTGGATAGAAATACGCAGATTAGGAAATCCTTTGGTGAGCGCGTCACGCACAACGCCCGCAAATTCTTGCTGCGAAAGTTTTTTCTTTTTTACAGGATCAAACGGCCGATCACCCATTTCATGCATTGTCACAAACAGATTCACAAGGTTTGTCTGCCCGCCCTGAAATCCTCCAACCGCAACAAAATACCTGACAACCTCTGGTCTTGATTTAAGAAAATCTTCACATTGCTTTGAGAACGAATCGGTGTATTGAATGGAAGAACCAACCGGGGTCTGTACGCGAAGCAGGAAGATACTCTGATCCTGTGGAGGGACAAATTCTTTTTTAATCGGCCCCAGGAATCCAAATGAAAGAGCAAAGAGTAGAGCTGCAACTCCAATAACAGTCCAACGATGCTCCAAACACCAGCGCAATAGCCTGCTGTATTTTTCTCCAAGAACCTTAAAGGCGCTGTCCACTCTTGACGTTAGGCGATTTGTATGACCAACCCTGAGAAACTGCGAAGCACGCATAGGTGTAAGGGTCAAAGCTTCCAGGAGTGAAAGCAATACCGCAGCGGTAATCGTAACACCAAACTGGAAAAAGAATTTACCAATGATGCCTGACATGAACACGACGGGCAGGAAAATCGCGCATATGGATAGAGTTGTTGCAATTGCAGCGAATGTAATCTCTGTTGCGCCTTTCTGCGCGGCCTCTACCATCCCCTGCCCCATCTCGCGATGTCGGACTATGTTCTCAAGGACCATAATCGCATCATCCACTACAATTCCAATCGCAAGCGACAGAGCGAGCAAGGTAAACGTATTGAGAGTAAATCCAAAGATGTTAAGCACAATCATCGTGCCCATAATCGATGTTGGAATTGCCAGAAGAACGTTGATCGTAGAACTCCAGCTTCCCAGGAAGAAATAGCAGACGAGACTGGTTAAGATCGCAGAAAGGATAAGCGTAAATTCAAGCTCACCGATTGACTCTTCAATAAAACGTGTAGAATCAAATGCTACGCCGAGATGATATCCTTCTGGAAGAGTTTTCTCAAGCTCAGCCATCCGCTTCTTAGCTGCTTTAGCTACGTCGATCGCATTTGTTCCGCGTTGTTTAATAATTCCAATTCCGACTGCAGACCTACCGTTGAAGCGGGAAATTCTGTACCGGTCATCCAATCCGTCTTCCACGCGTGCCACGTCACGGATTCGAATCAGAGTATCAAAGATTGGCTGGCCTCCGCGATACAAAATAGGTAGTTCACCAAACGCCTTCGAAGTTGGTGCTTCACCGAGCGATCTCACGTTGTACTGCTTCACCGGAGTCTCAATGAGTCCCGCTGGTTGCTCAAGATGCTCACGACCAATTGCAGTCATAATATCCGCTACAGTAAGTTCACGTGCGGATAGTTTGTTCCGATTTGCCCAGACGCGAAGGTTACGATCCACCCAACCGCCAAGGACCAATTGACCGACACCTGGAACCACGCTAAATTCAGTCTTAAGATGATCGCGAACATAGACCATTGTGCCGCGCAGATCGTCTTTATCGTTTGAAAGTGCAACAAACATGATTGGCTGATCTTCGGGATTAAACTTTGTGATGATCGCAGGGTCCATTGCCTTGGGCAGAAGTTTCTGGGCCTGTGCAACTCGCGTTTGAACTTCTTGCAATGCCGCATCAACGTTGCGATTCAAATTCAGTTCAACGGTAATGTTTGCACTCCCATAGCTAGAAGTTGAAGTGAGCGTCTTTACACCCTCAACGGACAGAATGCTATCTTCAACCAGGTCTACAATGTTCGTCTCCATTACTTCCGGAGAAGCTCCACTCATTGTAAGTTGCACATTGACTACTGGGAAGTCGACATCGGGCATACTTGAAACGCCCAGTTGTCTGAAGCTCATCCAGCCAAAGAAGATTAGCCCGAGCATTAAGATCCAGGCGAATACTGGCCTCTTGATTGAAATTTCCGGTAAGCTGGCCATGATATTCTCCCTTAGCCTTTGGTTGATGATGGTCTTCGAACAGGAAGCTCGCCGACCGAAACGCCAATCCAGATTCGATTTAGTTTCTCTTGTAAAACAGCGCGTTCATAATCGTCCTTTGCCTGGGCAAGGGATGTAAGCGATGTAAGCAGATCTAGAACTGTCACCAGCCTGCGACCATAGTAGTCGCTCTGGAAAGCATAGTTTTGGTGGGCCGCATCCAAAGCCTTCTTGTATGCAATGACTTCTTCCCGGGACGCGCGCCAGGCATCGTACGCTTGCCTGATTTCAAGCGCAGCCAGCCGCCTGGTTTGAGTTAGAGACAATTCCGCCTGACGTTTAGCCGATTCAGCTTCTTTGATTTTGGCCGTGGTAACTCCACCTGAAAAAATGGGAACCTGTATAGTTAACTGCGCGTAAATATCTTTTGTGTATGTTTTGTTATGCTGTGGCAGTCCGTAGTATCCATCCACGAATACAGAGGGGAGATGCCCACCCCATGCCGCAGTCACGCTTGCTTTTGCAACTTCAAGACCGGCCCTGGCCGCCTCCACGTCGGCTCGCTGATCGGCAACTGCATCCGCCTGATCACGGGTAAAACCTGGCTCCGCCCAAACCAGATCTCGTTTTAAGATTGCTGAGGGAGCAGTTCCGGTTAACGTCGCTAATCGTTCGCGATTCGATGAAAGGGTATCACGAGTAGCCTGGATTGTGGCCTCCGATCTGGCAATTGTGGTTCTAGCACTTGAAAGATCTGTTCTGCGAACTTTTCCCAGAGACACAAAATATTCCAGTTGAGCCAGGTTCTGTCTTGAAAGGGTCAATACTTCTTCCTGGCTTTTAAGCGAGCTTTCGTATTGCAAAACTGTAAAATATGCCTGCGCAATTTCCAGATAGAATCGGCCCGCGTCATGGAACAATTCACGTCTACGTTGCTGGATCAGAGGTTCCGCGGCCTTAACGCCCGCGTATTCATTCAAGCCCGTAAAAATCGGCACATGCAACACAAGTGCACGGGACGGCACGCCAGTAGTCAAAGTTGAACTGCTAGTAGTGGATGCGGCCAGGAGGGACTGGCCGGTCAGAATAGCCTGCAACTGGCGTTGCTGTTGTTGTTCGCGCGCAATCTTTGCATGATTGTTTGGGAAATATGTGCTTTGCGTATCGCGAAACGAGAGCGACGGAATCCATGAACCGACAGCTTGATTCTTTTGAGCCTCCGCTTGAATTACACTTTCCTGACGAATCGCCATTCTTTCTGTGCGAGTAACCGCCAGAGCATAGATTTCATCGAGAGTTAAAGATGGCTTACTTTCCGTAGTGCTTGGGCCAGTTGGGTTTGAAATGTCCGGTGAATTGTTTTGCGCCGATGTTACATCTGCAGTTGTTACTCCAGTCGCGTCTTGAAGAGGCTTCTCTACTTCATTGCTGCCAACTTTAACCGGTTCAGACGTGCATGCCCAGAGCAGCCCTACCAAAAGTATGAATTTATTTTTTTGCGACACGCTTCTTTCCTTGCGCATATATTTCCTTTCTCATTTTCTTAATTACATTTCTAACGTTATCCGGCATTTCCGGCTCCGGGAATCCAGGCTCAAGATCTAACATTCGCGCGGTAGTTTCCAGCATATGGTCCAACAGATGGCCCATTCCGCGTTGATTGTATAATTGATTGTGGAGCTCTGTTCCCTGGTAGCTTTCCTTTTGCATTGAATATAAAACAAAGAATGAAATTGCATTCCAGATAACCAGGAGCGGGTCCGTTTTTCTAAATACACCGTCGTCCATTCCCTGCTGCACAAACGCTTGATTCAAGAGCATACGGGGCACTACATAACGTCGATACACTTCATGAAACGCCTGACCGCCTTCTGCAAGCTCCCAGGCCATGATGCGACGCAGTGTTGGATCTTTTCCGCGTAGATGGCGATACGCCATTCCATGCAATGTGAAATACAACCTTTGTAGAGGCGCAAGATCCCGTGCAAGCTCAAGGAAAGGTGCATCCTGCTCCCACTCGGACTCGATGAGGGAACGCACCACATGAGCGTGCAGAGCCTTCTTGTTCTTGAAGTAATAATGGAGCATCGCCTTGTTCAGGCGGGCAGATCTTGCAATGGATTCCATGCGAGCTCCGGCGAAGCCTCGCCTGGAGAACTCCAGACTTGCTGCTTTGAGAATTTTAGCCTTTGCTGCGCCGACTTCCAAAATGTTAACCAAACGGTTAGACCGTATGGTTAACAGATAGGTTCCAGAAACAGGGGCCGGCGACCCAATTCGTTGATTTCTAGAAAAAGAAGTTCAAATCCGGGCTAATCAGGATTCTGGACAGCCGCCCGCCGCTCATATGGCAGATGGGCGCGGCTTTTCTTTAGGAGCGATTCTCGCTCTTTAACCATCTCATATTCATCCCATAAAGTCTGCGAAAAATACTCCGGACGCATTACTTTTCCTGACAAACCGGCCTCCAGAAGGAAGAGGTGATTCCAGGAAACCACCCGGAACAACAGGGGTGGCTTCGCAACCGTCCTTACCGTGCTGTGCTTGACACTGAAATCTGAGGGATCGTGATTCTCTGCGGTCTCATAAATGACTTCATCGATATTCCCGCTTGAGTCAATCACCAGCGAAACCATTTCAACGTCACCCTTGCCAAATATCGTCTTCTGCAATCGCAAGCCGCCTGTATAAAGGGTGCGATTCAACCAGGGCAAAAAACCGGGAGCGGGATTGCTTTCCCCGGCCCAGACAAAATGATACGTAATATATACTTTTCCGTTTGAACGTGCGGCGCGATAGTACAGCGCATCAGGCTGGCCAAATTCCTCAGGCGAAACGACAGCGGGGGCATAGCGCACTGCCATGGAATCATCGCGCATGGGTTCAAATCCTGGAGCTTCTAGCGAATTGGTCCGTGTGGTACGCATTAAGAACCAGAATATTCCTGCTAACACGAGGAGAACTACAGTCCACTTCTTCATTCCCCAGATTGTCTTGCCTGCGCCTGGAGAGTCGATGATTTTTTATCTCTTGCGATTTCGCCCGGTTTTATTTTTCAAAACTCCGATTTACGTGTGGCTGCCAGGGACTGAATCTAATTACTTAGCGGCAACTCAAACCTGGATGGTATTACTGAATGACCCTGTCTACACCGCTTGGAAGACTTCGCATAATTGGTCTTGTTGAAGGGATTTCCTTCTTGTTGCTCCTTTTCGTTGCTATGCCGCTAAAATACATGTTTGGTATGCCACAATTTGTACGTTTTGTGGGAATGGCCCATGGCATACTGTTTCTGATTTACATACTATGCTTGCTCCAGGCCACGCTTGCCTACTCATGGAGTTGGATACGCAGTCTGCTGTTGTTTGTGTCCACTCTTGTGCCCTTTGGCACGTTTGTCGCAGACTATATGATCCTTAGTAAAGAGACCAAATAACGTTAGTTGCTCTGGTTGGCACCAATTTCAAGACGATTGGGGCCAATCCATTCATCCCACTCAGGGCCATATCCTTCATAAGAAACAAAATACTTGCCGTTCTCTTTCTTTTTGATCTGACCCGGAAACCATTTGCCCTTCCATTCAATCATCACACCCTTTGGATCCAGCATACGATCCATAGTAACCCATTCATCCCAGGTTGAATCGTAGCCTTCGTATGTGACCAAATGAAATGGTTCACGCGTTTGTATTACTTTAGCCGGATACCATTTGCCGCCCCAGGAAACTTTTGTGCGAGTTCCAACGGCCAGGCTTTTGAATTCCAGCTTCTTTATCTGACTTTTCGCGACTTTGACTGATTTCTTGTCACTGTAGAAATAGAATTCGGCCTTAATGTCCTGCGTTGATTCGGCAAGCACACGGGCTGGCTGGAGTCTGTTAGAGTACGGAGCCAGCACGTAAGAGCCTACAAGGCCTTTTGCCTCGATTCGATTCTGAACTGGGGATATTATAAGCGAGGCAGGAACACCGTACGACCCGTATCCAAATAACTGTCTCTCACGACCCACCATTGCTTTTGAGACTTCGTTACTCATTTCCTCCAGAGTGATTCTGCCATCTGAGTTCACGTCACATAGCCCGTAGCCCGAGAAGCAATCGATCACTGTTTGAGAGAAAGTCCAGTTTCCGGTGGATTCATTTGATGCGGAAGAGGAAGTTAAAAATACAGCGCGTTTACCTGATCTGGATAGTTTTTCTGCCAGAATCTTCAGTGAACCTGAATAACAAAAATCACCCATCAAGATAAGCGTGTTGCCTTTAAACTCCGATGCAAGTATCGGATAGAAATCGTCCACGCTGAGACCGGTTAAAGCTGCTTGATTTATATCCAGATCATAGTTTGCAAGATAGGTAGTCTTGTTTTCTTGCAAACCGTGTCCAGCGTAGTAGAGTATGAAAGTCGATCCAGCCTGCGCAGTTCTGGAACGGTTTCGCACTTCATCGAGTATCTTTGCCCTTGTTGCCTGCGCATCCAACAAAATGCCAAGGTTCTCTGGGCTCACTCCGCGGCGAATCAGGACGTCATAGAGTTCGCGATCCTTACGATGCACGTTCGAGAACGAATCTAATCCTGGCTTCTGCCATTTCAGAACACCTACAATTAGCCCCGAAGTAGTGGCGGCACTCCAATCCGCGGCCTGCGCCGCGAATGGCAAAACTGCGATTAAGAATACAAAGCGAATCAGAGAAAGGCAGTCAGTACGGAGCGTCATAATCATCTTGATATGGCTCAGTTTTGATGCCTGACAATTGAAAAGATGATTCAGTGTAAATATTGGGCGTGCGTATAATCTTGAGTTTTCCCTGGGCCCAGATTGGTTCCCACCAGACCATGTTTGCTTTTTTTCCGCCTGCCATTTTCACATGTACAATCTGATTTGGTGGCGGCGCCGGTACGTGAATGCAAGCCTGTGGATATGGGACTAAAAGAAACTCAGTTACATTGTCTGCCTGATCTTCCAGCGGGACCATGAAGCCCGCAATTCGGACGACCTTGCCATCTGCGGCTTTCAGCTTTGGAGAGGCCTGGTTAGTTTTTACATTGAGTTCGCGAAGCTGCTTCCAATCAAGGACCTGCGGCTTGTCCCCCTGGGCTACAAGCTCCGGTTCAAAATCCGTCAGCGTTCCCTTGCCTGGAAGCCGCGGTTGCAGCATATAGACTGCAGCCAGAATCAGTGCTGTGCCCAGGACCACTGAGCGGGTAAGACGGAAGTATTTCATTTCCCTAACTTTACGATACGCGTCGCGCAATCTGGACAGCGTTTTCATATGCCTTGTTCAAGGGAAATGCATCCCACTTCGAACATCCATCCATTTTTTTGCGTATTTTCCGATTACGTCAAATTCCAGATTAACCTGATCCCCTGTTTTCCATTGGCCTGCATTGGTAATTTCAAGGGTGTGCGGGATTATACACACGTCCACAGTATGCAGTTTGGGATTTGATTCTGCAATCGTGAGACTGATTCCATCGATGCAGATACTGCCCTTCATTACAACGAGGGGTTCGAATTCCGCAGAAAAAGCGATCGTGAATCGTTTCTGTCCTGGTTCGGTTTCAGCACGCTCAATCTTTCCAACTGCATCCACATGCCCCTGAACTATGTGCCCGTCCATCCGCGCATCCACGCGCAGGCATCGCTCCAGATTGACAGTAGATCCAATCTGCAGGTGGCCAAGCGAACTTCTATTCAAAGTCTCCTGGACAAGAGTTACCTGATAGGATTGATCCTTTGTTTGAATTGATTCTATTGTAAGGCAGACGCCATTGTGCGACACACTCTGGCCAATACTTAGTTCAGATGCAAACGCTGCTTGAACTACAAACGTCACGGCCCCCCCATTGGAAGAGGGCCGGACTTCGATTAACGTACCGGTGGACTCTACTATGCCAGTGAACAATTTCTTATGGCTGCACTTGATCCAGAGGCGAATTTTGCTGGCGCATTTGCTGCATCATTTCCTGGTTCTTGCGTTGTTGTTCAACAAGGGTTTCGAAGTTTGCGCGCTGGAAATTTTTGAGTTCTGCGAATATGCGCATTTTCTCTTTTTCGTGAATATCCAACAGACTCTGAATCATAGCTTTTCCGTCAGAAACTATCTTGCTTCCTGATGGTACGACTTGTTCCTCAGCACCTTCTGATCCTGCCACGGCTACTGATCCGTCGTTGACAAGGACGGAAGATGCAGTGGACGCAGCCTGTGCGATTTCTACCAGGAATTCAGTTCCGCGAACACCAGCGATGGCGGTTGGCGTAGAAACAACATATGCATCGCTCTTGCCCAGCTTATCGAGCTTTGATGCAAGCGAACCGCGCTTCACATCCAGTCGGACCCGAAAGCCGGTGCTGTCGCGAACTAGATCCTGGAGGATTACTTCTGTTCCTGGAGCCATGCGAAAAATGGCTCCAGTTGACAATTGAACGGACATTGTGCCGTCCCCAAGCGTGCGAAGCAGATCGCCCTTCTTAACAAGTTCATTTACCTTTACGCCAACTGATTTTCCGGCACGAACAATTTCGGATTTGCCGGTGGCCTGGACGACGAGAGCCAGGGCTTTGGGTTCTTCTGCCTGGAGCTGAACAGCCAGCAATACGAGAAAAATGGATACGATAAGCTTTTGCATGGATAGCCTCATCCTTACCCGACGAAACGGGAAAGGTAGTTGTTCGTTTTTTCTTGACCCAAAGAAAGTAGCAATCTAAATCCACAATCGGCCTAAGCCCGGGGGAATCATGGAAAGAGTTGTTCAGCCATCGCAGGAATTTGTTTCAAAAACAAATCTAACCAGTCAGACATACCAGGAGATGTACAAGGAATCCGTTACTCAGCCGGATGCTTTCTGGGCCAAAATGGCTGATCGGCTGACCTGGTTTAAAAAATGGGATAAGGTTCAAGATTCGGATTTTGCAAGCGCAAACATTCGCTGGTTCTGCGGTGGGAAGCTCAATGTTTCTTACAACTGCCTTGATAGGCATCTCGAGTCACCGCTCAAAAATAAAGCAGCATTGATCTGGGAAGGCGATGATCCAAACGAATCCCGAACCTACACATATCAGCAATTGCATCGCGAAGTTTGTCGGGTGGCAAATGTAATAAAGAAACAGGGTGTTAGGCGGGGGGATCGCGTCATCCTGTATATGCCGATGATCCCTGAGCTTGCAATCAGCGCCCTGGCCTGTACTCGCATTGGTGCGATCCATTCGATTGTATTTGGTGGATTCTCTCCTGAATCGCTCGTTGGAAGAATTGAAGACTGCAAACCGTCGCTCATCATCACATCAGATGCCGGCTATCGCGGCGGAAAAATCATTGATATGAAACACAATATCGATGTGGCGCTTGAAAAATCTGTTCAAAAAGTCAATACCGTAATCGTAGTAAAGCGCGTTGGATCCAGCTATTCATTAAAGTGGACTGAGCGGAGAGATCACTGGTTGGAAGATTTGCTGCGCGATCCATCCATCACAGATGAATGCGAACCAGAGCAAATGGATGCAGAAGATCCATTGTTCATCCTGTACACTTCCGGATCAACAGGCAAGCCCAAGGGAGTACTGCATACAACTGCAGGATACCTGCTCGGCGCAAGCCTCAGTCATTTTTACGTATTTGATCATAAGCCAGACGATACATACTGGTGTACGGCGGACATTGGATGGGTCACAGGCCACAGTTATATCTTGTATGGCCCACTGGCAAACGGAGCAACCTCAATCATGTATGAAGGCGTTCCACAACATCCGGACTGGGGACGCTTCTGGGATATAATCGATAAGTATAAAGTTAATGTTTTCTATACTGCTCCAACTGCAATTCGCGCTCTTGCAAAAGAAGGAGTTGGACACGTTGCAAAACGCTCGCTTACATCCTTGCGACTCCTTGGAACTGTAGGCGAACCAATCAATCCGGAAGCCTGGGAATGGTATTACACAAACATTGGCAAAGAACGTTGCCCAATTGTGGATACTTACTGGCAGACAGAAACAGGATCGATTATCGTTACACCTTTGCCAGGCGCTACATCCCTCAAGCCAGGCTCGGCTACGGTTCCATTTTTTGGAGTAGAACCAGTACTGCTTGATGGCGAAGGCAAATTGCTCGAAGGCGAAACGAGCGGAAACCTGGCAATCAAATCTCCCTGGCCTTCTATCATGCGGGGTGTGTATGGGGACGCGGATCGTTTCCATCAGACATACTTTGCTCAGTTCAAAGGTTACTATTTTACGGGTGATGGAGCCAGACGCGATAAAGACGGCTACTACTGGGTGACCGGCCGGGTAGATGATGTACTGAACGTCTCAGGCCATCGCATTGGAAGCGCTGAAGTTGAGTCTGCTATTGTTGAGCACAAGGCTGTTGCAGAATCGGCAGTAGTCGGCTATCCACACGACATCAAAGGCCAGGGAATTTACGCGTACGTGATTTTGAAGAACGGTTTTGAACCATCAGATACGCTTAAGAAGGAAATCCTGGAAACCGTCTCAGAGAAGATAGGTAAGATAGCCCGCCCGGACGTAATCCACTGGGCGCCAGGCCTGCCTAAGACCCGTTCCGGCAAGATAATGCGGCGCATTCTGCGAAAGATCGCAGAGAATGAATTCTCCGCGTTAGGCGACATATCCACCCTTGCAGATCCTGGAGTGGTAGAAAAGCTTGTGGAAGAGAGAAAGCGCCTTGGCTAAGGATAGCCGGAATCGGCTAGAGCCGGCCAGCGAGGGAATGGGACATAACGGATCGGCGCTGATTCTGCCGGGCAACGTATTGTCCTGGGCTCCCAGAAATGCACTTTTAGATTGCGTGGCTTTACACTTTGTGCAACTTGACCCGAATCTTTGAGGCCGGATGTAATAGCTATGCTCAATATTTGTACACAGCAGAGGCCACAAGAAATCCCAAAAACCGGCCGGGTTCTGCGCAGTTTCGGACTGGTAGTTTTGTTTCTAACAGTGGCGGCCTTGCAGGCGGATACCATTTATCTCAAGAATGGAGACACAGTCCACGGCTCAATCATAGCGCAAGATCAGAATTCGGTTAAGCTAAAAACGTCCACGGGTGAAAAGGTCTTTAGCAAGGCATTGATTCGCCGGATATCATACGATGACAAAACATCGGATGACAATGCGGACAAGGATCGTCTGGAACGGGAAAAGCAAATTAAATCAGAAGAGCTTCGCAAAGAACGCGAAGAGCTGGAGCGCCGGACCAAAGAGATTGAAGAACGCGAAAAGAAAACCAAACTGGAAAATGAGCAACGGCAGGAAGCAGCTTCGCGCGGCGGTCGTTCGGCAATCTGGCGCAGCATTGTTTTTCCAGGATGGGGCCAGCACTACCGCGGAGATAAGACACGCGGTTATATCTTTATGGGCGGCGCTGCATTCACCGGACTACTTCTCTTTAAAACTAGAAAACAATATCTAAAAGCGCGCAGCGACTATGATGAAGCTTCTACTCTCTCTATCCTTTCTGCAGCTACAGGAAGCTCAGGAATGATTGGCGGCGCATTCCTGAATGCGAATGAAAAGAGAAATAGCTTACAGAAAGTCGCAGCCAAAGGAAATCTATTCACTGGACTTTACCTTGGATGGTATTTCTCAAATGTTGCGGATGCTTTCCTCTACGGACCCGAGCATCGAACCGCAGGTCAACTCATCCAGAAACCTGACGTCCAACTCTCATTCACGTTTCCACTCAAATGAAGAACTGGTGGAAAGAGGCGGTTATATATCAAATATATCCGCGGAGTTTTCAAGACTCAAATGGCGATGGCATAGGGGACATTCGCGGCATTCAAGATCGTCTGCCGTATCTTAAGGATCTGGGAGTGGACGCACTCTGGCTCTCGCCCATTAACGTTTCACCCATGTTCGATTTCGGATACGACATTTCCGATTATCGTGCAATTGATCCTATTTTTGGAACAATGCAGGATTTTGATTCGCTCTTGAGTGCTGCCGGGAAATCCGATCTAAAGATTCTCATGGATCTGGTTGTGAATCATACCTCACATCTTCATCCCTGGTTCATTGAAGCCAAATCCTCACGGAACAATCCAAAGCGCGACTGGTATATCTGGCAACCGGGCAAGAAGGGCCAACTTCCAAATAACTGGAAAAGTGTATTCGGTGGTTCAGCCTGGGAATGGGACCAAAGCACAGAATGCTACTACCTGCATTCTTTTCTCACCGAGCAGCCTGATTTAAACTGGAGAAATCCTGAAGTAAAAAAACAGATTCTGAGCGATGTGGAATTCTGGCTGGAACGGGGCGTTGCGGGCTTTCGCCTGGACGTTGTGAATATGTACTTCAAGGATGCATTGCTGCGAAACAATCCACCACGATTCTGGGGTTGGCAATATCCAAGGCCGTATGAATTGCAGTATCATGTCTACGATATGTCGCAACCGGAAATGCATCCGTTGCTGCGCGATCTCAGAACACTTCTGGATAAATATGATGCAATGTCCGTGGGCGAGGTGTTCGGCGATTATCCCGGTGATCCAAACAAAGCGGCTAGCTACCTGGGCAATTTTGACGAACTTCATTTAGCATTCGATTTTACAATTTTGTTTCAGAAATGGTCTGCAAAGGACTTTGCGACCGTTATGCGTAATTGGATTCGCGCCTGTAGTCCGGAAAACTGGCCTGCCCTCGTTTTAAACAATCATGATCAGGGAAGATCGTTCACACGACACGCAAAAGGAATGCAGAGCGAGGCCAGGGCTAAACTACTTGCGACGTTGCTCTTAACTTCGCGCGGCACCCCGTTTCTCTACTATGGAGAAGAGCTGGGCATGAAGGATGGTTCCATTGCACGCCATCAACTCCGGGACCCCGTCGGGATCCGCTACTGGCCCATTAATCCCGGACGGGATCCACAAAGAACCCCAATGCCCTGGGACACAACAGCGAATGCTGGATTTAGTAATGGCACTCCGTGGTTACCGTTAAACGACGATGTAAATCAGAAAAACGTTAAGACTCAATCCACACAAACTGATTCAATGCTATCCTGGCACAAACAGTTAATTCAATTGCGCAAAAGCTCAGCAGCCCTGCGCTCCGGAACCTGGGATGAACTGGAAGGCCTGGGAAGCGATCTATTCGGATACGTGCGTGAAGAGAAGAAGGATCGCAAAACCATTCTGTTGAACTTTGCAGACAAGCCACGGACCGCAAACCAGAGCGGACAGGTGATCCTTTCAACGCATCGCAAACCAGGTGAAACCGTTTCCGGTCCATTTGACTTGCAGCCTTACGAAGCCATCATTCTCTAACAATTCGCAATAGCGCATTGACATCCAACTCGGCCAGCGTAACCTACAGTATGCCACGGGAATACGCACAGCTACTGATTCGTCTTTTGATCCTGACAGGGATCTGCCTGGTTGTCTACTGGCTCGGCGCATCGCTCGGCGGCGTACTCTTTCCGGTCTTTGCTAGCCTGATTCTAGCGTACTTGATGGATCCATTGGTGCGCAGATTGGATGGATTGGGTCTGGGTAGAACAGGAGGCGTGTCAGTCGTGCTCCTTTTCATACTGGCCCTCATCTTGTTGGCAGTGACATTCTTGATTCCGATTGTCCGCGCACAGGTGATGCTGCTGGCGGAACGCATGCCCACCATGGTCAGTTCTTTGCAGGTGAACGTTATTCCATGGCTACAGGAAATGGGTGTTGCGATTCCGGAGAACGTTACTACCGCACTTGAGCTTTACGGTGACAATCTTAAATCGGCTCTGCCAGGATTACTGAATAAATTTGGTTCCTGGTTGCCTGGTGCAATTACAACCACAGGAGCTATTGTTTCGAGTTTGCTCAACATTGTGCTAATTCCATTGTTCACGTTCTACTTTGCGCGCGATTTAGATGCAATCTTTGCTTTTTTCAATAGCCTGATTCCCGAAAGTAATCGCTCATACATTTCATCCAGGTTGAACCAGATTGATGAAATTGTTGGTCACTGGTTTCGCGGACAATTGCAGGTAGCAGGAATTCTTGCCGTGCTCTATGCCGTTGGATTTGGTCTTGTGTTTTATTTTGCGGGAATGAAAGCCAGCACGGGAATTGCTGTTGGAATTCTGACGGGTTGTCTCAGTTTAATTCCTTACGTAGGAGCCATCACCGGCTGTGTAATTTCAGTCCTGCTTGCTTTGATCGACTGGCACGGATTTGGACCTCTCGGTGGTGTTGCAATTGTATTCGGCGTAGTTCAAGTGCTCGAAGGATACGTGTTAACCCCTCGCATCGTGGGTGAAAAACTGGGGCTAAGTCCTGCCACTGTAATGATAGCCTTGCTTGCAGCCGGAACGTTAGGCGGTCTTGTTGGCATGCTCTTTGCGTTGCCAATCACTGGTGCAATGAAAGTGCTTGGCGGAGACCTGATCGACTACTACAGAAATAGCAAATGGTTTAGAGGAGAAACGGAAACCGATTCAACTTCAAACTCTCAAACGAGCCAGACCAGAAAGACGCGAAACAATCTACAGAACAAGGGAAGCCGTAGACGCAAACCTTAGTTTGCGTTCCTTTCTCCAAGTTCTTCCCAGCGACCCCATTTTGCTGCCAGGGTTTTGCCCAGGATTTCGTATTCCTTCCCAAGATCCGTCAGCTGTGTATAACTTGCATCCGGTTTGCTGAGCCTGGTTTCCAGGTCCGATTTCTTTTTTTCCAGTAATTCTATTTCGCGTTCCAGGGCCCGGTATTCCTTGATTTCCTCGGCGGCTAAGCGACGTTTTGCTGCAGCCTTTTCCTGCGTGCGCACCTGTTTGGCCGTGACTTCATGGCCTTTGTCGCGATTGATTGCAATGTATTCACTGGCAGTTTGATTGCTGCGCTGGATTCCTCCGTCCTCATAAACAAGCAGTGAGCTCACTACTCGATCCAGAAAATAGCGGTCATGCGATGCTACAAGCACACAGCCCTGGAAATCGGCCAGGAAATCCTCGAGCAATACAAGCGTTGCGATGTCGAGATCGTTGGTTGGCTCATCCAGAATGAGAAAATTGGGTGAAGCCATCAGAACGAGGACCAGGTGCAAACGCCTGCGCTCTCCACCGGAAAGTTGAGAGATCAATCCCTGCTGCATTCTACCAGAAAAACCAAAGTAATCCAGAAGACGCGCGGCTTCCATGACTACTCCATCACCACGGGAAAGAATCTCTCCGGCGTTACGCTTAACGTAATCGATTACTTTTTTTGAACCATCCAGATCTCGCGAATTCTGATCAAAATAACCGAACTTTGTATGCAGACCTTTCTTGATCTCGCCGGTTTGCGGAGTTAGGACACCCATGAGTAAATTGAAGAAAGTCGATTTGCCGCAACCATTAGGCCCAAGAACACCCAATCGTTCACGCGATTTAAAAGTGTGTTCAAAGCCAGAGAATAATACGCGTCCATCAAACGCAGCCGATAAGTTTTTAACTTCCAGGATTCGATTCTTGCTTTCTGTGGCCGATGATTCGAATTCAAAACTGCGACCGCCTCCCCGACTGCTCAAGGCTTGCAAATCGTCGATTCGATCCACTCTTGCCTTCTGTTTTGTGCCGCGCGCTTTAGGTTGTCTGCGCAGCCATTCCAGTTCTGATTTCAGGAGGCGGGAAGCTTTGGCTTCTACTCTTGCAGCTGCCATATCGCGCTCAGCTTTTTTTTCAAGATAGTAGGAATAATTTCCATCGTATTGAAACAGTTGTCCCTGCTCAAGCTCCAGGATTCGTCCCGTAACATTCTCCAGAAAATAGCGATCATGGGTAATCAGAAAGATAGACTTCTTCCAATCCGTGAGCTTCTCTTCCAGCCAGAGATTTGTCCAGGCATCCAGGTGGTTTGTAGGTTCATCGAGGATGAGCAAGTCCGGTTCAAGCGCCAGTGTCTGTGCCAGCGCGATCTTTTTTAGCATACCGCCCGATAGATTTCCAACCGTTTGGTCCAGATCACTGATATCCAGTTCGGCCAGTATATTCACTATCTGACGCTCCGTATCATCTCCTGTGAGCATATTTACAGGTGAAACCGGTTGCAAAATCGCCTGACGGATTGGACTGTCAGGAGCGAACACCGGAATCTGTGGCAGATAAGCAATACTCAGTTGATTGTTTTTTGTTATCTTCCCATCGTCCGTATCATCCAGTCCTGCAATGATGCGCAGCAACGTAGTTTTACCTGAACCGTTTGTTCCAATCAGCCCCAGTCTATCGCTTTCATCTACGCCAAAGGATATTTCGTTAAAAAGCGACCTGTCGCCTATATGTTTTGAAATCCTGTCTGCTGAAACTATGTTCATCTGGAAATTGCGCCTACGGATGTCAGGTGCGCAATGGTTCTTCTGATGCCTTCTACAAAATCAATCGGCTTCCATCCCAGGGTATCCTGCGCATGCTGGCTTACCGGAATGGCTTGCCATTGCATGAAGTGTAATTGCCCCTTTGGAATCAGTGGAGGTTTTCCGGAAATCGAGGCAAAGCCTTCGCCAAGCGCTGAAATCGTTTTACCCATCCACAGGGGCATGACCGTAGGAACTTTCTTTATCCCCAGTTGATCGCAAACGATGCGTGCAACCGTAGCCAGATCATAGTAGTTTTCACTGAGAATGAATCGATCTCCTGCTTTTCCGTGGGCGGCGGCAAGCAATTGCCCGCGGGCTACATCTTCTGAATACACAACTGGAAACCCGCCCGGTAACAACATTGGGATTTTACCCTTCTTCAAATCTACAATAAGCAAATTCATTCCAGGCGAACTGGAAGGTCCGGGTCCGTACAGGCCAGAGGGATGGATGAACACAACGTCCATTCCCTTTTGTAAGAATTCAACTGCTACGCGATCTGCTTCCTGTTTGGATCGCTCATAATAGGTACCCTTGGGTTCCGGATCGAGTTCGGATTCATCGTAGCGTTCACCGGGGCCCGCACGGAACACATCGATGGTACTTGTGTGGATAAATCGTTTAACGCCTGCTTTGCGACTGGCTTCGAGCATATTACGTGTGCCACCCACATTGACTTCGGTAAAGATTTTTGGATCCCGCATCCACTGCTCCGGGAAACCGGCCGCATGAAACACAACTTCACATCCGCGCACGGCAGACTCGACACTTGCAGGATCAGTCACATCCCCGCTGAGTAACTCGCATTCAGCAGGGAGAATAGCTTTAGCCTTTTGCGGCGAACGGACCAATGCAGCTACTTGCTTTCCGGCATCTAAAAGTTGGCGGACAATATTGAATCCAATGAGCCCAGTGGCTCCGGTAACTAGAGTTTTTTCCATTTTCTCCTTGATGCTGGAAGGGAGTGGAGTCTCAACTAGAAATAACCTCGGAAAAAAGAGAGGAATACCTGGGATTTCCCAGGTAAAGTGACGATGGAGTCATTGCACATGTCGTTCGTTCACGGTTGAGGCCTTCTGGAAGCCTCAACAGAGCCTTTTTTCCTTATGTTACTGGTAGAGTGGACCGATAAAGTCTGAGAGAGAGGACCATTATGATTGATAAAATTGGCGGCATTACACCAAACCAGTCCCCCCGCAAGTCGGAACCGGTTGCGAGGGCAGAAAGCCCGGTTCGCGCTTCCGACAACCTAAGCATTTCTGAAGAAGCTCTAAAAGCGGCAGAGGCAGCTAAGATTCAAAAACTGGCGAATTTGCCAGATGAGTCTCGATCTGAAAAGATCAAAGAAGTCCGTGAGAAACTGGCACGCGGCGACTACGACAACCTTTCAGACGAAATGTTGAACAAGGTAGCGGATCGAGTAGCTGGAGCATTCCAGAGCAACGTCTAATCCAGCGGACAACTGCTGAACCAAAAGGCCGCTTTCGAGCGGCTTTTTTTTTACTACCAGGGGTGTCGATCCCAGGCGCTAGCCCCCTAGCCCGGGTATATCAAAAATCGAGATGTCCGTTATTTGAGATTGACAGTACTCGGAAACCTGCCCTGCGTTCAGCACATGGCAAATCGTTTTTTGATCCTTCTGTTGTCGCTTTTTCTTGGAGCCTGTGTGAGCCCAGGCGGGTCGGGCGGATTTCTATTCAACAACTATGAAGGGCCGTTTTTAATCACGTCAAATCCTACGGGTGCCAGAAGAGCGGAAGGGACAGTCCATTGCTTTCTAGCCCTCGGCTGTATCGGTAATGCTGGAGTTGGCACAATTGCGAAGAATGCGCAGATCAACAAAATCGCAACTGTCGATTATCAATACTTGAGTGTTCTGACGATTCTTTACACCTCAACGACCATTATTGTTACCGGTGAGTAAGTGAAGTCCATCCTGTTCAGCGTACTCCTGCTCGCCGCTACTGCCTGCCAAACACTTGTCCCACCCAACAACAAGACCATACCGCATCCGGGCAATTTGTTTGGCGAAGGAAACGATCTGGCTTCATCCAGGTTGGACAATATTCTCAATATGTATTTGAGAAATTCGGGCTGCCTTGCATTCGGACAACGCGGGCTGCTCTTCAATAACTATACTGTGCCGCTTTACGTGGGCGAGATACCGCACGGCGATATTTCAATCCAATACGACACGTACTGCCTCTTGAATGCTTGCGCCAGCACCGGAGGATTCTGGAAAGAATTGCGATCTCACGACCTCATTGCCGTGCACACGGTCGATGCGGATTCTCTAACAGTTGCCGGATTTTCTTCAGTTAAGTTTAGAATCAATGGATGGAGCAGGACCGCGTATCGTTTGCAATTCGGTCCTTCCGAATCCGCCAAGCAGGACGCTGCATTCGTAGAGCGCGTAATTCTGGTGAATGGAACCGAATACCGCCGAGTCCGGACCCGCATCGATGGCGACACTGTAACACTCGAAAGAAGCAACGGTGACCCGATCATAATCCGACGTGAAGACATTCTAAGTATCGAGAGAGCGGATAAATGACGAAGCTCTGGTCAATTCCCCTCCTCTTGCTCTGCACGGGCCTCCTGGCTCGGGAGCAACTTATTCTTTCAACGGGTGAAACTATATCCGGAACCATCAAGGCGGACAAAGAAAATGTGATCCTAATTGAAGTGGAGGGTGAAATTCGCACGATCGATAAATCTGAAATACTGAGAATCAAACTCCAGGACAAGCGTCAAATAATTCGCCGAAACCTGGTTTTTGCAGAAGTGTTGTTGGGTCGTGGGGTACCGACTTCAGTCGGTTTTCATTCTTACGGAAATCCAATTCTTGCCGATTTTAGCTGGTTTAACTTTGTCTCGCCAAACGCGGCGCGGCGGGAACTGGCCACTATGGAGTTTCTGGATAGCACCGCAACTCCCCGAGCACTGTCGAATAACGTTGTGGCGCGACTCGGGTTTGGTCTTTCAGACACTCTGGAGCTAGGTTTGATGGGCACTCAAACGAATGCTGCAATTACAGATTTTCGTTCGGGTCTTGATTCATCTTCATCGCGCCTATACGTATTGAGCAAACTTCAGAATTTTCCCAACCTCGTCAGAAGCGACGTTCCAAATTCTTTCGACTACGCCTACCTGCCCAGGAGAAAGAAGCGAATTAAGCTCAGTAGTGCTTCCGGAATGGATTTGAAAATCCACGTGATACACGGGCCAATCGATCCATATTTGTCCCTGGGCCTTTTCAATCACGGCGCGAGCGCGGCGCTTGGACTACGGTATTTCATCTTTAATGGCAGTTACCTTTCTGGCGAAGTGTTTTCCGAAAATTTGCGAAGTGAGTTGCCCAGACTGCAATTCCTTCCGTTCGGTACGGATCGCACAACAAAACTCGTGACTAACAGCGGCTGGCGGATTGGCTTTGGACAAGCGATCGACTTAAATCTGTAACAATGAGTAGCAGCACCCCGATCGCCGACTAACACGCCATTTGATGGTCTTTTGCTTGTGTCTTCGCCCCATATAACGGACCAGTGCAGTCGAGCACCGTGGGCAGACCGGCCAATATCCTGGGAGGGAAATCCTTGCTCCACCCGCAACACGGCTGAATGTGGAATATGAAAAGCCTTCGTTCTCGGTTTTACGCAGGTCTGCTTGCACTGGCAGTGCTAACTCTGTTAACTTCCGTCTACCATTTGATTGAAATCAGAATGATCCGAACGCAGCTGCGCGACGTTGAATATCGTGCTGTACCATCAATGGTTCTTGCAGATAAAATGGTAACAGAAGCCCTTCAGGTTCAGCAATGGCTAACAGACGTTTCTGCAACGGGTGATCCAGCTGGATACAGGGACGCAGAATCAGCTTACAACAATTTCAAAGCAGCCCTTGTGGAATACAGAAAGATCGATGGTAACGCCGAGGCCGCCGAGTATGACAGGATTCTAGCCGATTTTGAATCCTACTACAAAACCGGACGACGAATGAGCGAAGCATATTTGAAGCAGGGTCAGGCAGTGGGCAAAAAATCCATGGATACGTTTGACGACGAAGCCGCGGCCCTCACGAAAAAAATATCTGCGCTACGCGAACTTAGTTTGCAGCGTGTAAGCGATTCTTCCCTCAAAATTGAAAGAAGTGTAGAGATCGCCTGGTTTAGTAATATTGCACAACTTATCCTTGTAACCATTCTCATCATTGGCGCTGGAATTGGAATGCATCGTGGTTTCCTGCTCCCAATCTACGGCTTGCGTGAGGCATTGAATCGTGCACTGGCTCAAAACGATCTGGGAGTCAGAATTCCTAAAGGTAACAGCCAGGAGATGAGCCAGATTGCTTCATGGGTGAATGCATTCATGGAAAGCGTATCGTTTCTTGTCTTGCAAGTGCACGAACAATCCTCGCTTGTCCGCAATCAGGCAACCGAACTTGAGGGGTCATCCGGTCGTCTTGCTGCGGCAGCAGAAAATCTAGCCGCTGGAACGGAGGAAGGTTCGGCTGCGCTGGAAGAATTAAGCGCTGCTGCCGAGAATGTAGGTGGGCGCGCAGAACGCCTTGTCCTCATCAGTCGCAGAATTGAACAAAACGTTCGCAATCTCGGCAATGATATCCACGAAATTTCGCGCAGTATGGATCAGGTGCGCAGCATTTCTGCAGACGCACTTACGCGCGTGGTTGATGGTCGTCGTTCAATGGATCTTGGCCTGAAAGCCATGGATCATGTTCAGGATACTTCAGAGCGAATTCATGAAGTGGTTGCCGTGATCAATGGAATAGCAGAGCGAACAAGTCTACTTGCACTCAACGCATCGATTGAAGCTGCGCGTGCAGGCGAAGCTGGACGTGGTTTTGCCGTTGTTGCTTCCGAGATTTCAAAGCTAGCGGAACATGCGGCTACCAGTTCCGAAGAAATTGCCAGGCTCATTGGTCAGACATCAGACGAGATGCGATCCAGTAGCGAGAGCGTGCGAAGTGTGCTGGGTGTTCTTTCGGGCCTGGAAACAGGTACAAGACAAATGGCCGAGGCGTTTTCGCAGGTTGGAATCGCGCTCCAGTCGCAGGATCAAAACACCAACCAGATCACAAAGGAAGCAGCAGAAATCGTTACCTCTTCTGCGGAAATCGACCAGGCCATGCGTGAGCAACGATTAACTACTTCGGAAATTTCGGCCAGTGTAGAAACCTCTGCCAATTCATCGCGTATCCTTGTGGAAGATGCAGATAGGTTGAATCGCATCGTAGGACAGGTCAGAGATTTATCCGCGTTGATGGAGCGCGTAATTTCGCGATACAGAATGCCTACAGCTGGCAAGGTCTTTCATTGGTCAGAATCCTATAGCGTCTACGACGAAACTATGGATAAGGAACATGCAGCCATATTTGATATTCTAAACAAACTTACTCTGATCACGGCAGATAGCAACGCCACCAGAGAAGATATGCAAGCAATCATGGAAGCCCTTACTGATTATTGCCGGTTCCACCTTGCCAGCGAAGAACGCTTCATGCTTGCAAACGGGTTTCCGGGGCTCGAAGAACATGCTCGCCTCCACGCAGAGTTTGTAGAGGCTGTAGGTACGTTTGCCACGCGGGCTAACCAGGCTGAAGATTTGCGCTTCCTTGCGTTTGAGATGGGTGGAGAAGTCTGGATGTGGTTGAGTAATCACATTCTGATTGAAGACAAGAAATATGGGACTTACATCAGGGGATTGAAACGAGTTTGAGGCATCTTCATCTGAACCGCTGAGTGCGGCTGGTTGACTGTTTACTCAGAAACTCGACGTAAACGCCAGCTTGTATCCATCGACGCCTGCACCCAGTCCAACCTTGCTCGTTGAAGATGGATTAAACAATACTACGTCCACCAGATTCCAGGCATACGCTGCCAGGAATCCAGTCCTTGCGAAACGTAACCGCTGCGCATGTACTTCCATGCGAACTCGAGCAGCGCTGGTCTGTCCATATCCCTTGAAGAACCAGAAATAAGCCTGGCCATCGGTTTGTGAAACGTTGAAATAATTGCGTGCTACAAACGGAGTTCCAAGCAAGAACGTGGACGAAGTGCTGGCATAGTTGTTGCGATTTCTACGGTAATGCCCTTCTTCATAGAGGGAGTAGATGCCCAGGCCCAGCGTAAGCCCACCATTCAAGAAAGCGCTGCTTTTTCTTCCCTGATAGTACTGGCCCCATCCAGGAAGTACCATGCTGCGAACAAAAGCCCCGTACCAGAATGGGCCGGACTGTTTTACGCGCGACGCTTCCGCTTCACGGCGTTTACGCTCTTCTTCGCGTTTCTTTTCGTCGTCTAACTTCTTCTGATCAGCCAGGCGTTTAGCTTCGTCTTGATTCTTCTTATCAGACTCCAGACGTTTTGCATCTTCCTGGCGTTTGCGTTCTTCCTGTAGCCTGCGTTGCTCTTCTTGTTGACGCTTATACTCTTCTAGCCGGCGCGCTTCTTCTGCCTTGCGAGCTTCTTCTTTTGCCTTATCGTCGCCCTGTGTATCGTATTGAATACGGCGAATCTGATCCTTGCTGATTTTGATGGTCCCCTGAGCGGTTTCAATCGTGATATCTGTTCTGGTTTGATTTGAAATTCTGCCAGAAACTACGCGGCCATCGCGTAAGTAGACATTCTCCGCCATAAGGGCGCCAGCCCAGAGTAGAAAAAGGGCTGAGCAAAGAATACGTAGCATTATTTGAATTTTTCTACTTCGACCAGTATTTTGTCTGCTATTTTTTTGTACGCGCCCGCAACAAGTCCGTCTGGATCTTTCAGGGTAATCGGTAGTCCGTCTTCGCCGGAATCCATAATTTCCTTCTGAAGCGGAATGGATCCCAGCTCAGGAACACTAAGCTTAGCCGACATCGCAGTACCGCCGTTCTTCGAAAAGATATTGGTCACATGCCCACACTTTGGGCATTGAAACTCTGACATGTTCTCGATCACGCCCAGAATAGGTATCTTTACCTGTTGAAACATTGACGCTGCTCGCGCGGCATCCTGTAAGGCGACGTTCTGCGGAGTTGTTACAATGACGGCACCATCGAGATCAACAAGTTGGGCGAGCGAGAGTTGCACGTCACCAGTTCCGGGAGGTAGGTCGATCAGCAGAACATCCAGTTCACCCCAGATGACC
Organism: Spirochaetia bacterium; assembly: GCA_021413825.1. Lineage (GTDB taxonomy): Bacteria > Spirochaetota > Leptospiria > Leptospirales > Leptonemataceae > JAEUSB01. The sequence goes on from JAIOPQ010000015.1 coordinate 29,972, forward strand.
TCGTATAAAAATTGCTCCACGGCCTTGCCAAGCATTGGCCCGCGCCATACGACTGCCTGCTCAGGAGCCAGCATGAATGCGAAGCTTATGATTTTTATCCCATTCGATTCGAACGGAATGATCTTGTTCTTACCATCACCCTGGAGCGCAAGCTTGCCAGGCACGCCAAACATTTTACCAATGGATGGTCCATAGATGTCCGCATCCAGCAGACCGACTTTCAAACCTTTGAGATGCAAGGCCGCAGCGATGTTTGCCGATACGGTAGATTTGCCTACTCCACCCTTTCCGGAACCAATTGCGATTACGTTTTTAACACCGCGAATTCGATTGCCTTGCTCTTCAAGCTTCATGCTTTCATCAAACGTGAAACGAATCTTAACTCTTTTCCCCGGAGAGGCTTTTGTTAAAAAGCCGCGCAGTTGGGCTTCTAATGAAATCTGAGCTTTACGATCATTGTCGGGAGACTTTAAGTGAACGGTGAAGGCTTCCGCATCTTCTTCAATCCTATCAAACATCCCCAGATCAAGCAACGTTTCCTTTAGAGCGGGATGCTCAATTTTATCCAGCGCATCCCGGACGACCTTTTCTAAATCAGCAATTGTAGACATGTCAGGAAAGAATTCAGGGGGCGCGAGCCCTGAAAACACTTTTCTTATGCGGAGTCCTTTTTAACATTGTCTGTGGCTTCCGTTGGTGACAACATTCAGGCTGATAACTCCAGCTGGACATTCGGGGGAGATGTGCCCAGGTCTTTCGATGCGCACGTCTCAAAATCTGTTCCTCTGTATGAGGAAGGACACGACATCATTTGCAAATTGTCTGATTATTTTGTTCAAGAGGGGTCCACTATCTATGACCTTGGCTGTTCCACGGGTGAGTTGCTCCTGAAGATAGCCAAACGGCATCAGTCAAAAGCGATTAACCTCATTGGCGTGGATCGTGAACCGGGAATGATTGCCATGGCGGTTGAAAAATGTAACACAGATCCCCGCATTAGTTTTCAATGTGCTGAGCTTCTTGAGTTTGAAATGCAACCGTGTGATCTGGTGATTGGGTATTATACAGTTCAATTCGTTCGCCCTGCCTTCAGATAGGATTTACTCAACAGAATCTGGAAGAATCTACAATGGGGTGGCGCTTTTCTGATGTTTGAAAAAGTGCGCGGGCCCGATGCGCGCTTCCAGGATATATTGACTGGCCTGTATAACGATTACAAAAGCGAACAGGGTTACAACGCAGAAGAAATCCTGGGCAAGTCTCGTAGCCTCAAAGGTGTTCTTGAGCCATTTTCGACCTCCGGAAATCTAGATCTATTAAACCGTGCAGGATTCAAAGACTGCATGAGCATCATGCGTTACCTCTGCTTTGAAGGCACTGTGGCGATCAAATAAACTCAGCGGAGCCAGGTTAGTATCATGAAACAATTCGTACTCGCATTCGGTAATTTCTTTTTCAAATGGCGCGATACTGCTTTCTCGCTTATATTTTTAGCCGCGTTCTTTTCTGCCGGGATTGCCCTATTAAATCCAGACGGATACAATGGCGATGTCTTGACATCAATCGCAGGATTGGTTCTAGCCCTCGCAGGACAGTTCGTCCGCGCCATTACCATTGGATATGCCTACATCAAACGCGGCGGTCTAAACAAGAAGATCTATGCAGAAACCCTCCAAAATCGCGGCGTGTTTGCCCACACGCGAAACCCGATGTATCTTGGGAACCTCCTGCTTGTTACTGGAGCCATGGTTAGTATTAACAATCTGGCTTTCTATATTCTGGCCCTGCCACTCTTTTACTTTATTTACTACTCTATCATTGCGGCAGAGGAAGACTTCCTCGGGAAAAAGTTTGGAAACGACTATGAGAGATATAAATCAGAAGTTCGCAATCGAATCCTTCCAGGAAACCTGAGCAAATGGAGTGCCACAGTGAGTGAAATGGAATTCTCCTGGAAAAGATTAATCCGCAAGGAACACGGAAGCATGGTTGTGATTTTTGGCGGCCTTTGTCTGTACAACATTACTAAGTATCACTTAAGATACGAGATCCCTCTAGTTGCATTTCAGGGATTGTGGATTGCTTTTGCATGCTTGATGGTGTTTCAAATTATCTCAGAAATTCTCAAGCGCACTGGCCGACTGGCAGAAGAGGGCTAATTGGAAAAACTACATCGTATCGCCTATGTGGCATCGCTCATAGCCGGTACTCTTATCTTTCTACCTGCCATCGGAATTGCAAGCATGGCTGCTAGACCTGATATGGCCGCGTCCCAAAAAGTGGGACAGCTCGTGGGTGCAGGCTTACTGGTTGGGATTGCCCTTATCCCTATCCTCGCATTTTTTCTCCGCCGCGCAAAAGCTGGCCCGAGGCTCCTAAAAATTGCGGCCTTTCTTCTAACTGGCATGGCTTTCTTTTTTCCAATGACGTTGAGCATGCCACTGGGGGTTCCAATTGTATTGCTTGTACTTGCACTAATTGGAACGAGTATTCTCTCTCTAACGCTTAAGCTTCGTCCGGATATTCAATAATCTGTGCATCTCCCCAGAGTCGCTCCAGGTTGTAAAACTTGCGCTGCTCATCCAGGAAGATGTGAACTACTATATCAAAGAAATCAAGCACGAGCCATCCTGATTCCAGATCTGGGGCACCAAGCGAGCTGTGCTTCCTGTGCAATGCCTTTGGAAACGTCTTCTGGATTTCCTTGGCCAGAGTCTTCATTTGAATCCTGGACGTAGCGGATGCGATCACAAAATATTCAAAATACGGATTAACTCGGCTGAGGTTCAGGACCGTTATTTGCTTTGCCTTCTTCTCTTGAAGAAGTCGTACCAGATCATTGCTTAGTTGCTCTACAGGGGAGGTTTCACGCGCGGGGACCTTTTTACTCATTCAATTACCTGAAGTTTCTTTATGTCAAAATCTTGACCTAACAGAATCGTCACATCCACGTCCTGAATCCCTCTGTCAAAGAAAACACTCTCGACTGGAAGAGCCGTCATTTCCATCATATGATGCCCCAGTGAAGTTCTACCAGATCGAACCAGAACTACGCTTTTTGGGACTGGCTTAATTGGATAATTGTCTGCATTCAAAACCAGAACGCCGCGATCCTGAAGAAATTGTTTAACTCTCCGCGCCAACCCACCGATTTCTGTTCCGTTTAGAACTTCAAGGGAGAATAGCTCTTTCTTGAGTCGGCCCGAACGAAGATTATCAAAGAATTCCGAATAAACTGTTCGAGCTCGCTTTTCTTTTACAACGAGCCTGCGATCTGATCCGAGCTCCAGAGGAACTTCCAGAATCGTTACAGTGCAATTCCCCACGAACGCTCCTAGACTCATTAGTTCAGCTGAAGTCAGATCCGATTCAACAAGCTTGATTGCAAATTCTTTGAGTGGCTTTGCGCGCATCTTTGATTCTAGCTTTTCTAAGTTCCAGAATACGTTCAGTAGAATCGTTTCCATCCTCCGCATGCGTTCGAGGCCATTCATGTGTTCCTGGCCCGGCTGTGGTCGCCTAACTAGCGCGTACTCTGCGGCTTGCTCGCCTGAAAACCGACTGCGACCTGCTGGATATTGAAACACAGCTCCGGGAAGAACTTGCGCTGCTTCCAGATAGATGGGAAAACCTTCCGTTAGATCAATAAGTCGTGCAATGGATTGTTTGTTCAGGTCAATGGAGTACGCTGATTTAAAACCTGTATATTTTTCAAAATTATCCGCGAATATCCCAACCTGATCCCCGATCGGTTTGGATGCATCCGGTTGAAACGCATCCGTGTTAACGAAATAGAACAAGATCCACTTCTGTTCAGGAAATACCAGCATCTGAGCGAGCATTTCCATTCTATCGTGATCCTTGATTGTAAGGCGAATTGGAACAACAGCATTGTCTATGAGTCGTTTCTCGAGCTGATTAGAGAAGAATCGGCGAACAAAGATCGCAAGAGTGATAAGAACAAATACGGCGGAGGCGGCCAGTACCCATTTATAGATTTTAGACATTCAAATAGATTCCTCTGACTTTGATGAAGCCCAGCACGGCGTTGTCCAGACATTCATGAAGCATGGATTCGTTTATGGCGGCGGAAATTGCAGCACGAATCTGGCGACTTGCGCAGGGTGGAATGGAGCGAGTTTCGGATTCGATACGTGCTCCCCAATTGGCAACCAGTGATTCTCCCGACCCTGGCCAGTTCAAATCGTCCTTCCTGGCAAATACCAGTAAGGGATGATGCGCAAGGATCTCAGCCGGTTCGTGCCAATGATGAAAGCTGGCAATACTATCCGATCCAAGGGCCAATGCGATGTTGGTTCCCGGGAATTCTGCACGCAGAATTCGCATTGTTTCAAACGTGTAGCTTGGCGGCGGACGCCTTCCTTCTAAGTCCAAAACATCGATCTTCTTTCCAGGCGTACTCTGCGATATCCGGGCTGCCAGAATGGCAACCATTTCCAGGCGATCTTGAAAGCTTGCATGCGATCCAGCCTTGAACGGCGAAACGTTGGCAGGCAGAAACGACAAACGATCCGTATGCTCAAGCGCAAGCCTGGCCATCCGCTCATGCCCGGCATGCGGCGGATCAAATGAGCCACCAAGAATGATCCTATCGTACACGTGAGTTTACTGCTCCCCACAGGTGCAAACGCAAGCTAAAAAAACTCGTCTACCAGAACCTCACCAGGACTACGGTAATATTGGCAATTGCATGGGCGGCTAACGGTAGAAGTAAGCCTCCAGTCTGAATACGCAAAACTGAAAGGAATCCACCGGCAAGAACGTAATAGCAAAGCATGGAGCCGCTCGAAGGAAAATGCGCCAGAGCAAAGACTAATACAGAAGCCGCATGGCCGGCAAAATACGGTGACCTACCTACCAATCCCGGCAACAATTCGCGAAACAAAATCTCCTCCAGGAGAGGTGCAAGCCCTGCTCCCAGGAGCAAAATTAGCAGAGTCAGTCTGTCCTGATGAATCACTCCTATGAAATCTTCCATGCCAATCAATGAAATGAGCCAGATCAATGCCAGGGTAACGCAAACAAACACGACGAAACTTTCGCCCTGATCAGGCAGTCTGAAGAGCGCGCGCAGACGATGCGGGGGCACAAAGTAAAGAGCAAGGGGTGCCAGCCCGCCAAGGAGCATTGGGGCAAATAGCGCAAGCCTGGTATGCTCTGGCAGACGGTCGGGGTAGATGAACCAGAGCAAGACTCCGATCATGCAGGCCAGGATGCTGAGCAACGCAGGAAGGGCGCGGCGCTCACGGCTGATTTCTCGGCTGAGTGCTTCTTCAATGAGTCGACGATCCGACTGACTTTTCTTTTTATATGAATCGAACGCTGCGTTCAGCTCCTGAAGGTCTGCGAGGCGCAAATAGCGCGCAATCTCCCGCCGAAACTTACCCGGAAGCAGCCGCCAGAGAAGAGCCGATTGTTCGCGCTTGACCTGACTCACAGCAGCAAAAAATCCGAACTGTCGCGCGTTTGCGCGGCAGATCCTGGGAGAAGATGAGAATGAAGCATGTAGCTATTGTCGGCGCAACCGGTGCCGTTGGTCAGGAAATGATCCGAGTACTTGAACAGAGGAAGTTTCCAGTTTCTAAACTCACGCTTCTGGCAAGCAAACGCTCTCTCGGGAAATCCTTGATGTATCTTGGCCAGCCTGTAGCAATCGAGGAACTAAAGCATGATTCCTTCACCGGTGTTGATATTGCCCTTTTCAGTGCAGGCGCTACAACCACAAAAGAATTTGCTCCAATTGCTGTGAAAGCCGGGGCTGTCGTTGTGGATAATTCATCCGCATTCAGAATGGACCCTGGAACACCCCTTGTGATTCCGGAAATTAATCCGGAAGATATCAAAGATCACAAAGGGATCATTGCAAACCCAAACTGCTGTGCGATCATTCTACTTATGGCCGTCTATCCCATTCATAAAATCAATCCAATCAAGCGAATCATTGTATCTACGTATCAATCGGCTTCGGGTGCCGGTGCCAAAGCAATGGAAGAACTGCGCCTTCAAGCTGCGGACGTTCTGGCCGGCAAACAGGCAGTGCCCGCAGTATTTCAGTTTCCAATAGCGTTTAACGTCTTCAGCCATAACGCAAGTATGGATATGGAATCCGGTTACAACGGCGAAGAGCTAAAGGTGATCGAAGAATCGCACAAGATTCTCCATAACAACATCCCCATTTCTCCTACATGTATTCGCGTTTCAACAATGCGTGCGCACGCAGAATCGGTTCACCTGGAGTTGACTAACCCTGCAGATCTTGACGCTATCCGCAAAGCAATCGAAAGTTCGCCAGGCGTTCGTCTCCAGGACGACAGAAAAACAAACCACTTTCCCATGCCACTTGAAGCCAGTGGGCAGGATGATGTGTTTGTGGGTCGACTGCGTCGCGACATAGCTTCAAAAGACGGTCGCGAAATGGATTTGTTCTGCTGCGGTGATCAGCTTTTGAAAGGCGCTGCATTAAATGCAGTGCAGATCGCCGAGCTGCTCTAGTACAAGGAGGTTCGTATGCCCAGAGTACTCGTTCCGCTTGCAGACGGTTTTGAAGAAATGGAGGGTATCATTGTAATCGATGTACTCAGGCGCGCCGGTATTGAAGTAGTTACTGCAAGTCTCACTGGTGAAGTTGTAACTGCTGCTCGCCATACCAGGCACCTGGCGGATCAGTCGCTCGATGCTGTTCTTTCCCAGGATTTTGATATGATCATTCTTCCTGGCGGAGGGCCGGGTGCTGTTGCGCTCGAAAAAGACGTACGCATCAAAACCAAATTGCTTGAATTCAATTCAAAGAACAAACCAATTGCGGCAATCTGTGCCGCGCCCAATGTGCTGCGATCGCATGGAATTTTAAAAGACGACGATCGATTTACAATGCATCCCGATGCAATGCCCAAAAGTCAAGGCGGTCAATATGTAAAGGATCGCATCGTCCACACCCGCAATATTACAACAAGCGTTGGCCCTGGGTCGTCGTTTGAATTTGCTCTGGAATTGGTTGAACAGCTCTGCGGGAAAGAAAAGCGCGATGCAGTTGCCGGTCCCATGCACCTTCCCTGAAGTGTACGGTTTCCCGAGGCTAGGGCCTACAACTTTTGGCGCGATATTGCTTCTTTGATCTCAGAAATCTTTGCGCGCGCAATTGACCTCCCGGCTTCGATGATCGCTTGCTTTCGATCAAAATCGAACGTATCAAAGCCAGTAACGTCAGGACTGAGTAAGTAATCAAAATCGCCCAGGCGAAGTTTCAATAGTTCCCGGCTTTCCATTGTGATCGATCTATTAATGATCTTTAGAATGGGAGGAATTGCAAAATACTCACGAATTCCCCTGAGCCAGCCTTTGGACGAACGAACACCGAAATCCACAGGCATCTTATCTTCAAGCGAAGTAACATTTATACCGAGGACTACGGGAAATCCGCGGGCGCGAAGTATATCGCCAGGCAAATTGTTTAGCACGGCACCATCTACCAGGGCGTATTCTCCAAGGCGCAGCGGAGGAAAAACTCCAGGCAGACTCACACTGGCGCGCAGAGCCGTTGCAAGATATCCTTTATCAAATACAATGTTTCTGCCGGAGTTCAAGTCCGCGCTGTTACAGAAAAATGGAAGTTTCAAGTCTTCAAAGCGTGTGTTACCGAAGAATCTGAGCAGTACACGGTTCAGCTTGTTACCGCTGAAGAAGCTTACGAGCGGAAGTCTACGATCTAGAATCGACGACGCAGTTGGTAGAAGCCTGCGCACCTGGTATTCAATGTCTTCTGCGCGAATTCCAGTGCAATACGCAGCACCTATGACCGCACCCATGGAAGTGCCGGCCACAGCATCGAACTCAATTCCGTTTTCTTCCAGAACTTCAAGAACGCCAATGTGGGCAAATGATCTTGCTCCGCCACCACCAAGACAGAGTGCTCGGGAAGTTCCAGTTACCACACGGGCTATTCGACGGATCGCGCTACGTGTCGTTGCATCGGTTTGTTCAATTCGATCAGAGTAGCCGGACAGTCGAACGTGTTTTTCAAATCTTCCTTCAACTATGTGCGGCAATGGACCATCATTCGTGGCCTCGTGAGTTACTAGAATGGCGCGTGAGAAAAATCCGGAATCAATTTCAATGCAACGCGAAACCGTTTCCGCAAAGATCTTGCTACGCAGTACGCGAGGATCTCGGCAAGACTGAACCAGAATCGTGCGATCGCTTTGCGCAATTGCCTCTACTGTCAATGAATCGCCGTGAACCGAATGCGGATCAATCAGCACAGCGCCATAGTACTTCTTAAGAAGGGCTATTAGACCTGGAAGAATGCTTATAAGTTTTGCGCGATCTTTTGAATGGAGTTGGCCGTAGAACACATCCAATGAACCATTGATAGCCAGACCTTCAGGATATTCTGGCCATGCTTCAATCAGATTGAGCAAGTCCTTGGCAGGTCGATCACGGAAAACGGAATTCCCATTCCAGGATAAGAGGACAATAGGATCAGAACTTATTTCAGCGAGTGCATCACCCAGTGCCACGCAAAGTTCACTTCCATTGTGCGGGTTATCCGGATAGAGCATTGCAAGACACGTATGCGAATGTTCAATTTCGGTAGGTCGCATGCGATTGCGCAACCGCTGCGAGAGAAGTTTCGATAATGCTTCACCGACCGTTGGCTCGGTTGACAGCAGTCGAAAGAATGCTGGACCTGGAATAAACAAAATAGTAGAATCCAGAGCTGCTTCCGCATTTGAAGAATGAGTTTCTCCGGAAAGGAAACTCACTTCCCCAAACAAACTACCGCGACTCTGAACTCCGATTAGCCTGCGCTCACCCGGGGTACTATCGCTCAGCACGTGAATTTCTCCGTCGCGAACCAGGTAAAGTCCGTCTGGTATTCCACCCGCCTTGTAGACTATGTCACCCTTCTTGATTTTACGGATGCGTAGCTCGGGCAATAATTCCCCAAGCCCGGGACTGCCCGGAGGGATATGTGCAAACAAAGGCACGGCTGTCAAAAACCGCTCGAGGTTGGAAGGATCGTTTGGCATACTGCTCGGTTACAATAACGGCAGCAATTGGAAGAAGGACGAGATCAGGCTTTAGGAATACGGCCTTTCATGAGCAAGCTTACTTCAAAAACCTCGGCCTTGAGGTCGTCCACGTAGCTGAGTTCCGGGCATTTTACGCAATCGGGTGAGATGTCATAAATCTTACCGGTTTCTACATCGATGAAGTGATGATGATGGCGAGTATTTGAATCATAGTAAATGCGATCCGGAGCAAACACCAGTTCACGGAGCACATTCTTTTCTACAAAGACGCGCAGAGTGTTGTAAACCGTTGCCTGGCTGACCTGTTCGTATTCGCGATTGAGTTCTGCAAGGATTTCATCTGCGGAAAGATGCTGGGGTTTTTGGAGAATTAGATGGGCGATTTCGATGCGTTGCGTTGTGGGATTTATGTCCTTTTCACGGAGAAGGTCAACGACCTCACGCTTACAGAGGCCAAACTTCGCTTGATCCAGTTCCATATTTCCCCTGCGTTCTCCGATCGAATTCTGATTTCAACTTAGACTGAGTTTACAGGTACGACAACCATTTTTTGCTCCCCGATCTGCGACCAGCCCTGACGAAATCTACTTCGACGGGAATTGAGATCGCACAAAATCCCCGGTTCTCAGGTAAAAATAGTTGAAGTTGTTTAAGATTCAGCGCTTGCGATTCGATAGCCCACTCCGGGCTCCGTGCGAATCAGACCTGGCCTGGACGGATCAATTTCCAACTTCTGGCGAAGTTGATTGATGTGCACGCGCAGCGCTCCGGATTCGTTTCGGGCGCCTTCGCCCCAGACCTCGCGAATGATTTGTTGGTGCGTAAGCACGCGCCCTGCGTGTTTTGCGAGTAGCCCAAACAGAGTGTATTCAGTGGGAGTTAGATGAATTTCCTTTCCGTGAACTGATACGATACGCCTGAGCAAGTCCACGGTCACGTGGCCTATTTTGAGATTCGCTTCGCCTGGATGGGCCGCACGCCTCAGTGCAACACGAATGCGCGCAAGCAATTCTCCCATTACAAAAGGCTTTGTCAAATAATCATCTGCACCCGCGTCAAGTAGCGCTATCTTATCTTCATCACCGGCCAATACAGATAAGACGATCACAGGAACCTGACTAAACTCACGGGCGCGTTTGAGTAACTCAAGTCCATGCATGTCTGGTAAATTCAGGTCTAGAACGACAAGATCGGGCGGCATACCAGCGAGGAGCGCCAACCCCTGGTCACCATTGCTTGCTTCAGCAATCACGTAACCATTTGCTTCGAGGCTAATGCGTAGCATTCTCCGAATCCGCAGATCATCATCGATCAAAAGTATACGCGCCCCGTTCAAACAGTCCTCACTGGCAGTTTGATTGTGAATGCCACGCCTGGATTTTGATTTTCCGCAACGATTGATCCACCGTGAGCTTCTAAAATTGCTTTGCAAATTGACAAGCCAAGCCCGGCGCCAGCCTCGCTTCTAACGGGCCCACGATAGAATTTTTCAAATGCACGCTCTGGCTCAGTTAACCCAGGGCCGTTGTCTCGAACAACAATCTCAATTTGATCTTCAGGTGCGGTATGACGGTGTCTGATTGCAGCACTCACTTCTATGGTGGTTCCTGGTGGAGTATGAACAGTTGCGTTCAAGAATAAATTAAAGAATACCTGTTCGAGCAAAGTAAAATCTAGATTGGTCAAAACTGAATTGGGCTGAATGTGATTAACAAACACGTGTCCCGCGCGATCCTCCAGACGATTCATTGCTGAGGAAACCACCTCGAACAGATCGTATTCAGATAAGCGCAACGATACGTGACCACCTTCAAACCTGCTCATATCTAGAAGGTTTCCAACCAGACGATTCAAAATAGCACCGCTTTCGCGAATTTCACGCAGTAGCGAATTTCGAGTTTCAATTGATGCGCCTGCTTGCGTATCCATCAAGCTGCTAACTGCACCTGTAATCGTCGTAAGGGGCGTGCGTAATTCATGTGATAAAGAATTTAATAGGATTGTATACATCTTCTCGGACTGCCTGGCAAGCATAGCAGTTCGCGCTCCTTCCGACAGATTCACGCGCTCAACAGAAAGTGCGATGAGGCTTGCCATAGTCTCAAGCAAGTTTTTCTTTTCGAGACTCAGCCGCTCTGTAAGTTCCAGGGCCAGGACGCCAACGGTACCGGTCGCCGCAACCAGAGGCTGATAGTAACCAGCACTTCCGGATAACGTGTCTGAGAACCGGCCCGCGGGCTTTCGATTTTTCAGCACCCACGCTGCAACCCCGAGCTCTCTTTCGTTGAGTTCGAATGTGCCTGCCCTTGTGGCCGAAAACGAATCCGCAGTCGATGACGTGAGTATGCAGGCATCGATTTGAAACACATTTTGAATATTTTCTGCAGCAGCCTCCAATATAGCAGTCACTGAAACCGCCTTACTCAAGTCCCTCGTGAATTCAAATAGTGCTGCCATCCGAGCTTCGCGCTGTAACAGGGCGCGCTGGCTGGCCTTCAGGCGGGATGTAATTGTGCCTGTTGCAATCGCGACTACGAAAAATACACAGAACATCAGTACATCTTCCAATTTGCTAATAAACAACAAATACTTTGGCGGAATAAATAGATAATTCCAGAGGGCAGCGCTCAGGGCACCGTTTAGGAGTGCGGGACCCCGTGAAAGCCTGGTGCCTGCAAACAATACAGAAAGCAAATAAACCAACGACAACGTCCAATAGCCCGTCCTCGATTCGATTGCAAGATTTACGATTGTAGCAATCCCAACGATCTCAATTGCCGCAAGATAGGAACTCCATCCAGAGCTGCGTTCAGACCACCTGAATCTGGGTTTTCTCTCAGGGACCTGACCGCTTGCCGCAATCACATGTATATCAAATTCACCTCCGTATGTGCGAAGGAGCTGCTCTGCAAGTGTGGCTTGCCAGAAGTGTTTCCTGGGTATTCCACCAATTAAGATTCCTGATGCACCTTTTCTGCGTGCCGCGTTCACAATTGCTCGAAGTGGGTCTGTGTCCGGTGCCAACAGAACCTCAGCGCCAAGTTCGTGTGCCAGATTCAGATGTTTCTCAAGAAGGTTCTGCTCTGAAACCGAACGACGCACACCAGTGTCAGAATAAATTGCAAACCACGCCGCTTTTCTATGAAATGCTAGCAGGCGCGCCCGGCGTAGAATGTGCTCTGTTCCCGGATGATCGGTTACAACTGCAACTACGCTTCCGGAAACTGCATTTGTTAATCCCTGCCCAACAATTTGAGCAGTATAGTCCAACGCAAGTTCACGGAGAAAATCAAGATTCTGTTTCTTGAAGAAGTTCCCCTTTGCAAGCTTTGCTTTTTCAAGCGCATAGATTTTTCCCTCCGCAAGTCGCTTAAGCAAGTCCTCTGGTGAAAGATCCACCAGTTCTATCTCATCTGCCTCATCCAGGATTGAATCAGGAATCGTTTCGCGTACAGGCACGCTTGTCGCACGTTCTACTGCCTCAGCCTGACTTTCAAGATGCTGCACATTGACAGTAGTATACACATCAATTCCGTTTTCTATTAGTTCGCGCACGTCACGATAACGCTTTGGGTGGCGAAAACCAGGCGGATTGGTGTGCGCCAGTTCATCTACCAGCACGAGTGAAGGTTTTCGCGCCAGGATTCCTTCCACATCCATGTCTTCGACAGCAACGCCGCGGTGATCCATTCGCTTGCGTGGAATAGCCTCAAGGCCAGATACGAGTTCCTGGGTTTCAGCTCGACCGTGCGTTTCAACGTAACCGATTACGACGTCTCGTCCATCTTCCTTGAATCTATGGGCAGCGCGAAGCATGGCGCACGTTTTACCAACGCCCGCTGCCATACCAAAGAAAACCTTGAGCCGTCCACGCCGCTGCCCGGCCTCCTCTTTCTGGATGCTTGCCAGAAGCAAATCCGGATCTGGCCGATCTTCCATCACAGATTCTTTTCCATCCACAGATTCAACATCAACACGTTTATGCGCTCCTGACCAAGAATTTCAAATTGCGGGTGCTCAATTGATTCTTCAAGATGTTGCTCCAGGCTCTTCTTCTGTTCTGCAGAGAGCTTTCTTGCTTTCATGATCCTCGGAAGTTGAAAATAAGCTGCCTCGGGACTGATATGAGGATCGAGTCCACTTGCAGATGCCGCTAACAAATCGCCTGGAACTATGATACCAGGATTGTCTGCCTGCAGAACTCTGCGTCGTTCAAGCACGGTTGTTTGCCAGGTTTTGTTTGTGGCCGCAGCATTACTTGCTCCAGATGGAACCGTTGCGAAATCCGCAGCAGACGGTCGCGAGTGAAAGAATCCCGGCTTTGCAAAATTCTGCGCTATTAATTCTGAACCTACGGCACTCTGTCCCTGGTATACCAAGCTTCCATTAGCCCTGGAGACAAACAGTTGTGCCATTCCAGTGACAAGCAATGGATACAGTAGCCCCGTAAAGATTGTCAGAAACAACAAGAAGGTAAGCGATCTAAGAATTTCTTTCATATAGTCTCCTAAACAACTCCGGTCAAACTGATGACCATATCAATTAGCTTGATTCCTACAAACGGGGCGACAAGGCCACCCAGACCATAAATCAGAAGATTATTCCTGAGAACCAGGTCAGCACCAAGCGGGCGATACTTCACGCCTTTGAGCGCAAGGGGAATGAGCAGGGGAATAATCAGGGCGTTAAAAATAACTGCACTCAGCAACGCACTGTGCGGAGACGACAGGCGCATGACATTCAACACCGAGAGGGGTCCAGGAATTGAATCAGTTGCGTATAACGTTACAAATATCGCAGGGAGAATTGCAAAATACTTTGCAATATCGTTTGCAATGCTGAAAGTTGTGAGGGCACCCCGGGTCATAAGCAGTTGCTTTCCAATTTCAACTATTTCAATTAGTTTGGTTGGATTACTGTCAAGGTCTACCATATTCCCGGCTTCGCGAGCAACTTGTGTGCCCGAGTTCATCGCAACACCCACGTCCGCTTGTGCAAGAGCAGGCGCATCATTGGTTCCATCTCCGATCATGGCGACTAGAGCACCGTTCTTCTGTTCCTCGCGTAGCTTGACAAGTTTGGATTCCGGCGTTGCCTGGGCTACGAAATCATCTACCCCGGCTTCGGCAGCGATAGCCGCTGCAGTCAAGGGATTATCGCCAGTAATCATGACTGTGCGGATTCCCATCTTGCGCAATTGTTCGAAGCGTTCTTTGATTCCTCCCTTCACAACATCCTTAAGCTCAATAACTCCAAGGACCCGCGCGTCATCAGATACTACCAGAGGTGTTCCCCCACGCTTCGAGATTGCGTCTACAGCCTCGTCGATTGCTGGTGGGAATTTTCCTCCCAAACTTTCCACGTGTGCTTTCACTGCATGGGCTGCACCTTTGCGAATGAGGCGCGTCTTATTGCCTGTCGCGAGATCAAAACCACTCATCCGTGTTACAGCGCTGAACGGGATAAACTTTCCATGCAGATCGGCTATTTGACGCGCCCGCAACTGGAAATTTTCTTTGCAATAAACTACAATCGATCTCCCTTCCGGAGTTTCATCAGAGAGGGAGGCGAGCTGCGCCACGTCGGCAAGTTCGTAGGCTTCAATTCCCGGTGCGACTATAAGCGATGCGGCAGCACGGTTCCCCAGCGTTATTGTTCCTGTTTTGTCCAGCAACAACACATCGATGTCGCCTGCCGATTCAATCGCCTTTCCACTCATGGCAATCACGTTGAAACGAATCAAGCGCTCCATGCCACTGATACCTATTGCGCTCAAAAGTGCTGCAATCGTTGTTGGAATCAGACAAACCAGAAGGGAAACCAGCACGATCATACTTAGATCAATCCGCGTATTCCCCTCAGATGCTACGAATTTCGCTGCAGCAGGAAGCGTAAAAACCGCCAGGATGAAAATGGCAGTGAGGCTAATCAGCAAAACTGATAGTGCAACCTCGTTAGGTGTTAGTTGACGTTTTGCTCCTTCCACAAGGGAGATCATTCTATCCATGAACGTATTGCCCTGCGCGGCAGTAATTTTGATCACGATTCGATCTGAAAGCACGCGCGTTCCCCCTGTGACAGCACTGCGATCGCCGCCGCTTTCGCGAATCACCGGCGCAGACTCTCCTGTGATAGCCGATTCATCGACGCTTGCAATTCCAGAAACAACCTCCCCGTCACCCGGAATCATGTCTCCGGTAACACAAACAACCAGATCATCTTCACGCAACTGGTCGGCCGGGATACTTTCGAATTGCGTGTCATTGATCTGACGAACTCTGTTTGCAGTCGAATGCGCCCTTGTCTTTTTCAAACTGTCTGCGCGAGCCTTGCCCCTACCCTCTGCGATTGCTTCAGCAAAATTTGCGAAGAGCACCGTGAACCAAAGCCACAAATTTATTTGAAGATCGAACCCGGAAAACCTGGAATTCGCCACATCCATAAAGAAGATAGCGGTGCATACGACAGCACCAATGGCTACGATTGCCATTACGGGATTGCGCCAGAGATGTGCTGGGCTCAGTTTAGCAAACGACGCTACAATTGCTTGATTGAGAATCGATTTGTCTAGAAATGAAATTGATTTTTGCATTTTGTTTCCTCCGAAGTCTTAGAATGCGATTCCGCGCTGTAGCAATAGATGCTCGAGACCAGGCCCAAGCACTAGAACTGGCAGAAAGGTCAGTGCGCCAACAATGATTATCACCGAAAGGAGTAGAACTGCGAACAAAGGTGAATCTGTGCGAAAGGTTCCTTCCGATGCTTGCACGCGCTTCTTTGCGGCAAGCGATCCTGCAATTACGAACACTGGAACAATAACTGAAAATCGGCCAATGATCATTGCAATCGATCCAGCCACATTGTAGAACGGTGCGTTCACGCCCAATCCTGCAAAAGCACTCCCATTATTCTGAGATTGCGAAGTGAGCGCGTACAGTACCTGTGATAGCCCGTGTGGTCCGTGATTGGAAACTGCTGCGGTGCCTGATTCCGTTGAAAGCGCAATTGCTGTCAGAATCAAGACGGACGCAGAAGGCAGTAAAAGACCAAATACCGCGGCAATGATTTCTTGCTTCTCGATCTTTTTGCCAAGATACTCAGGGGTTCTTCCAACCATCAAGCCCGCGATAAACACTGTCAGAATGATTTGTAAGACCAATCCATACATTCCCGATCCAACTCCGCCGAATATGGTTTCACCCAACTGCATATTAAAGATGGTCACAAGCCCGGCAAGTGGCGTGAGACTGTCATGCATTGCGTTTACAGAACCGTTAGACGCGAGTGTAGTCCAGTTTGACCAGACTATGCTGTTGAAGATTCCGAATCGAACTTCTTTCCCCTCCATAGACACTCCGGAGAGAGGATTCATTTTGAACTCAGAATAAAGTTCAACGAAAAGGCCAACCAGCATAACCAGGAACATACTCAACACCAGTACGCGGCTATGCCTGGTATCTCTCACGAGATGCCCAAAAGCTACAACGACAGAAAACGGAAGGAGTAGAATGGCCACGCATGAGAAGAAGTTACTGATTGGTGTCGGATTCTCAAATGGATGCGCGCTGTTGACGCCAAAGAATCCTCCGCCATTGGTCCCAAGTTGCTTGATGGCAATTTGCGATGCAGCCGGACCCATTGGGAGGGTCTGCTTAACGCCTTCGAGCGTTGTGACTTCTGTATAGGGCGCAAACGTTTGCACAACTCCCTGACTGATCAGAACCAGAGCTAACACAATGCTCAGGGGAATAAGTATATAGACTATGCTGCGATACACATCAACCCAGAAGTTTCCAAGGTTTGTAGTCTCCTTCCCGATCAACCCGCGAGCAATCACCGCAAACACAGCAAAGCCGATGGCTGCGGATGTAAAGTTGTGCGTTGCCAGACCAACCATCTGGGAAAAGTAGCTGAGCGTACTTTCTCCAGAGTAAGCTTGCCAGTTTGTGTTTGTTGCAAAGCTAACTGAAGTGTTCAGAGCCAGATCCCAGCTAAGCCCCGGCAAGTTTGCGGGATTCAAAGGCAGAAGATTCTGAAATTTCAGTATCAAAAACGTAAGGATGCAACCCAGCGCATTGAAACTTAAGAGCGCAAAGAGATAGCGTTTCCAGGTCATGGATTCACTTGAATCAATTCCCATGAATCCTAAGAGAGTCGATTCAATGCGAATGACGGTTGCGGGAATCCGATTCGAGAAAATAGCGGCAGTGTAAGCACCAATCGGTGCTGCAAGCAGGCAGAGCACGCCGATTAGCAATGCCAGCTCAATCCAGTTCTGTGAACTCATACCTCAAGTAAACAGCGAGAGTCAAAACCGGTCAATTTCGTACTGAACAAAACCGTGTTTTCAACTCAGGGAATCGTTAAGATGGACGCAACCCCGATTAGGAAAGTATTAAGAAACGATATTTGAGTCAAACCCTCCCAGTCGCTGAGGGGTCACACATAAGAAAAACACCGATTTCAGGCGAATCAAGGAGCAGAGGCCGGATTGTCATTGCGGCTAATAATCGGGCTATCGAACGTGGTTTCCCATGAAACCCAGAATCATTCGCCGTCTTTTTGTGCAACTGGACCTAATTGTCTATACGCTTCCCGTAACGTTATGCGTCTATGTATTTGTACTTTCATTTGGTTTTGATCCGGGGGTAATGATCCCGTTCTTTCGCGAAAGCATCACAATCGCCGTGGCCTTTACACTTTTGCTCGGATTCATTCACCGCAAACTGACAGTGGAGCGGACGGTCCGCCAGCTGCTGAACAGCGAAAATACACCAGCGCAACTTCTGGAGATAAAAAAGAAGCTCTTGCGATATCCGTTCCACGAGGCCATCAATGTGTTTTCGCGCTGGTGGCTGGCGTATGTTTTTCATGTCGTCTACATGACCAGTATGTACCAGACTTCTTTTAAGTTTTCCATTCTGCTTGGAGTCTGCATTCTTGCATCAGCCCCTATCAGTGCAGTATTGTACTTCTTCCAGACCGAGCGAATAGTTACCCGATATCTTCAAGACCCACGCCTGGTTGCCCTTGTTGTGGAAGAAAAGGAAATCATGAAACTTTCACTGCTGGGAAGACTGATCTTTGCACAATCCGGAATTCTTTTGAATCCTATTACGCTCCTTGGCCTCTTGTGGTATCTTACCAATCAAGGACAACTTCGGGTAACGTGGATAGAATTTCATATGGCTGCCGTACTTTTCCTCATATTCGGAACTTTGTTCTTCACGAGCTTGTCGTTCATCAACACAACCCGTCAGAGCGTGATGCAGGCATTGCATGGCACACGTGAAATCTCAAAAGGAATTCTCGCGCAGTCTTCCGTCACGCAGAGCAGTGACGAAGTGGGCGCCATCATGCAGTATATTCTGGTAATGGCTAAAAACATTGGTCAGGTAGTTTTATTAATTCGTACAACTTCCGAAGAATTGCTTACCAAATCGTCTGGACTCGTAACCAATAGTCAGACTCTGGCACAAAAGGCACAGGAACAGGCCGCAGCCACGGAGCAAATCACAGCAAGCCTTGAACAGACCGGTGCGCTTTCTATTCAAATCGATGACAGTGCAAACAACCAGGCCAGCGTTGCTCGCGAAGCAGATTCCGTTCTAGGGAAGCTCGTCCACGAAATAGACCTGGTGAAAGCTGATGCGGATGAAATAGAGCAACGCATTATCCAAACCCAGGAAAAAGCAAAGCTTGGTGAATCCATGATCAGCCAGACCATCCACACGATGACCGAGATAACGCTGTCTACAAATGAGATCATAACGTTTGTAAAACAGATTGATGATATAGCGGATCAGGTGAACTTACTCTCTCTGAACGCTTCAATTGAAGCGGCTCGAGCCGGCGACTACGGTCGAGGATTTGCCGTAGTTGCAACAGAGATTGCCAAGCTCGCAGAGCGCACACAGAAGTATTTACATACCATTTCCAATCAAGCGGAGAAGGCTCAAAAAATAGTGAAGGGTGGAGCGGATCGTATCCAGAGTGCGTCAGAAGCATTTCTTGGCATTCTGGAGGAGGTTAAACAGAACACGGTTTTTATCCATCAACTGAGTAACAAAGCCGAAGCTCAGGCCGCGGCTGGCCGAAACGTGCAATCCGCGTTCAGTCGTGTAATTCTTGGAGCAGAGACAATACGCGAAAGCACCGGCGAACAGGCAAAGGCCTTCAAGGAAAATCTGGAAGTACTTGGTACTTTCTCAAGAACAGCCGAACAAATTTACGAAGCTGCCCAGAATCTGAAAGAGATCTCAAATATTCTGAGCCTGAAAGCAAAGGATCTGAATGAGGAAGCTGGCTTCTTCACAATTCAGAGCTGAATCTTTAACAGGATGATTTCTATTCTTCGATAGGATCGACTGAAGGGACCATTCGCTCTTCGCCTTCTTCATGGCGAATAACGTTGACTTCACCATTGACCTGCTTCAATAGATCTTCGAGTTTCTTATTCAGAGAAGGATCCCGTATTTCCTTGCTATAAAAAGATTTTACCACATATTCCTGCATTACCGTTGCAAAAAACTTTTCTTCTTCAACATCAGAATGCCAGCCAGTCATAGTCACAACAATTCCACTTTCTGGATAAACCGCGATCCGCTGGCCTCTCCAGCCGGCAGCAAGGATTCCGCTGAACTTTGGACCATCCCAGGTCCGCCAGAAGTAGTTTCCGTAATTTTTCTCTGAAATGTTCGGTGACGATTTGATCTGTGCTTTGTAGGTGTCTTCCACCCATTTTTCAGAAATGATTTGTTTGCCACGGTACTTACCGCGATTCAAATAAAGCATGCCAAACTTCTGCATATCAACTGGCCGTAAGCGCAAACCATAGCTCCCCATGTCAATATTACTCTGATCCCTGTGCATCCACTCCGCGTTCTTAAAATTCAAATCGCTCATTAGATTCTTCTGCGCAAAATCGAAGGCCCGCATCTGACTTGCATAGAACAGGGCTCCAATTGCAAGCGACGGCGTAATATCCTGATATTGAAAATCCCGACCGGGATGCGCCAGGATTTTCTGCTCGAGAGCAAATACGGGACGATTCGGGACCTGATGAAACATTTCATTTCTGGCGATTGCTTCTGCGCTCTGGCTGTGCGGAGGAACCAGAGCGTCGAGTGCTGACATAGAAAGGACATTGCGCAAAGTTATCTTCTGAAACTCAGCCCGACGCGCTGGCGATGCGAACGCCTCTTCTGGAAACAATTCCGAAACAGGCTCTTCAAGACTTTTTATCAAGCCTTGATCGATCGCAATTCCAACCAGAGTTGCTGTGAAACTCTTAGTAACGGACATCAAGTAGTGTGCCTGATCACGCCCGAGGCCAGAAGTGTACAGTTCATAGATGAGTTTTCCGTCCCGGGAAATTAGAAGGGAATAGACCGGTGGTTTCCTCTTTTGGATAAACTCGGTTAATCGAACCAAGGGTGCGGGATCCATGTCCTGCTGAGTCGGCGTCGAAACATCGATGTCTCTTGCCGAACCAATTTCCTG
Source organism: Spirochaetia bacterium (assembly GCA_021413825.1). GTDB lineage: Bacteria > Spirochaetota > Leptospiria > Leptospirales > Leptonemataceae > JAEUSB01. The sequence goes on from JAIOPQ010000015.1 coordinate 50,527, forward strand.
CGGCTTCTCCTCTTCGCGCGCCGCCAGCGCAAAAATCAAACCAACGAGCAAAAGAGCCGCGACGAGCGGCCTTGCAAAGATCCCAACATTTCTCCGGGTGACTCGCATTTATTCAACTTTCTCCGTTTTGTGTTTGGATGGAACAATCAGCGACAGCACCGTAAAGCCGCCAATCAATCCTGCAATAATTCCAAGCGACCAGAAAATTGGAAACTTTCCACCAAAAGCCTCGTTCAGGTAGACCATTTTCAATCCAACAAACACCAGCACCATTGCAAGGCCGTATTTGAGTAGATGAAACCGATCGACCATTCCGGCTAGCATAAAGAAGAGCGAACGTAAGCCCAGAATCGCAAAAGTATTTGAAATAAATACAATCATGGGCTCCTTTGTGAGAGCGAAGATCGCCGGAACAGAATCTACAGCAAAGATGATGTCTGAAAATTCTATGAAAATCAATGCAACAAACAACGGCGTCGCGTGAAGGACACCGTTGATTCGCGTAAAGAAGCTGGCTCCGTGCAGGCTATGCGTAGTTGGAATTAGTCTATTCACAAAGCGGATGAGCAAGTTATCGGAAAGGTCCATTGCCTTCTCCCTGGCAAAGGCCATCTTCACTCCCGTAAAGAGCAGGAACGCACCAAAGATATAGACGACCCACTGATACTGCATCAGAACAGAACCCAGTGCAATGAAGATGGCTCGGAAAACGAGCGCTCCCAGAATTCCGTAGAATAGAATGCGATGCTGGTACGCGGACGGTATTGAGAAATAGGTAAAAACCATTACAAATACAAAGATGTTATCAATCGAAAGAGACTTTTCAATCAGGTATCCGCTTAAGAATTCAAGGGCAACCCGTTTAGCTTCCCCTTCCGCACCGGCCATTCCCTGCGTCAGAAAATCCCATCGCGCGTAGTAGTAAAAAAATAGATTAAAACTGAGTGCAAGTGTGATCCACACAATACTCCAGGCCGTGGCTTCTTTGAAGCTTACCGAGTGTGCCTGCTTGTGAAATACACCCAGGTCAAGGGCCAACATCAAGAAAACAAAAACCAGAAAGATGGCGTAGAACCACCAGTACTGCTGTATCGGGAATAGAATTTCCATATGCCTTCCTTTTAGTCGCAGAAAGCAACGGAAGAAACCACGCGTCGGAAAGCAAAAAAATCACATTATCAATGTTTTTTTTTGCGCTTGCTCGCCTGGAATATGGAAGCTGTGGCTTCTCTATTGATCCCGTTATTGGCGCAACATTTCATTTTGCATCGGCATGCAAACCAATGCAAACGTTAGGCGGTAATTAAGACGGGGAAATCCCCCGTAACTATGACTGTATGCTCAAATTGAGCTACAAAACTCCTGTCCGGCGTTTTTAGCGTCCAACCGTCCCGCCCTTCGTATACATAGTCTGCACCGGTGCTGACAAATGTTTCAATCGCCAGGACCTGGCCGACTTTTGCGATGCGCCGATCAGAAGGATCTTTGTAGTTAAGCAGATTAAATGGCTCTTCGTGAAGCGCGCGACCCACTCCATGCCCCGAGAGATTGCGAATCACTTTATAACCGCGCTGCTTGCTCTCTCTCTCAATCGTTCCGCCCACATTGCTCAACCGCCTGCCGGCACGCAGCGAACGCAACGCTGCCATTAGAATCTCCCGGGAAGCACTACAAAGATCGGACAGATCCTTCTTTACAGGCTCAACACACATACTGGCGCCCGTATCCGCAAAATAGCCATTCAACTCAAGCGATACGTCAATGTTCACAAGGTCACCTTCGCGGATGATGCGTGGACCTGGAATTCCGTGCGCTGCCTCGTGATTCAGGCTAATGCACGTAGCTCCCGGGAATCCATAGGTGAGCTCCGGAGCAGAGCGCGCACCTGACCGTTCAAAAAAACGCCGACCCAGGACATCCAGGGAACCTGTTGAAATCCCTGGACGAACCGATTTCAGCATGTACTGAAGCGTGGCGGCTACGATTTTTCCAACCGCGCGTAAACCAGCCAGGTCTTCCTGTGATTCTATTGACATCCTTGCTCCACCGCATCCGGGTCTGTAAATAATTCTTCCATACTCTAGGCTAGACTTTCAATTCGCTTCATCATCCGGTCAATAAATGCAAGCGCCTGGAGCCAAAAATCTTCGCGCTCAATATCAAGGCCAACCGTTTCGCGAATCAATTGCGCAGGCGGAAGTGATCCACCAAGTGAAAGCAAACGCAGATAGTCACGCTTGAACTCCTCCCCGCGCTTCATGTACTCTTCATATAGCGCGAGAACCATTAGCTGCCCAAATGAATATGCATAGCAATAGAACGGAGTATGAACGAAATGTGGGATATAAGCCCAGCCCCACTTATATGCATCAACCATACGCACAGCATTGCCGTATAACTTTGAATTTTCGCTCAGCCAGAGTTCGCAGAGTTTATCCGCAGATACACGGCCCTTCTCGCGTTCTGCGTGCGCCGCTTCCTCAAATCGAGTAAGTACGGTTTGTCTGAAAACCGTAGCAAGCACAGATTCCATCTGTGCGCAAACCAGGGCCAATTTATCCTCGCGCGATTTAGAATCCACAAACAGAAGTTCGTTCAACAAAATCTCTCCAAACACAGAGGCGGTTTCTGCAGTTACGAGGGGCGTCCCAAAGTTCACATGATTTTGCGATTTCGCAAGCTGATGATGCAGTCCATGCCCGAGCTCATGCGCAAGTGTTTGAACCGAGCGCAAATCGCCGGTAAAATTCAAATGCACGAACGCGTCCAGTTCGGGTGACGCTCCATAACAAAACGCACCAGGTCGCTTCCCGGTTCGCAGTCTTGCATCAAGTCTTTCTCCAGTGAAGAATGCATCAACTATCTTGCCAGACCCAGAATCAAAATTTCCGTACGCGCTGAGTACTGCCTGACGGGCCTCGTCAAATGAGAACTCCCGCGCGCGGGGAAGAACAGGGGCGTAGATATCGGCGTTTGTGAAATCGCTAATTGCCGCATAACGTGCTTTCCAGGAATAGTAGTCGCGAACAATTCCGTAGCGCGATTCAACGGCACCCAGCATTGCATTCACGGCCGCAGAGCTTACCTGATTGTTCAGGTTACGCGGCTCCATCGGCGAATTGTATTTCCGCCGCCTGGTATCCAGACGATGATCCAGGACAACGTTGTTGTAAATATTTGAAAGGACCGTTTTTTGCGACCCGACAGTTTCAAGGAATTGAGAATAGATCCGCGTCCGCGCCTTGCGATCGCTGTGATGCATATATGCAAGAGCTGTTTCCTGGGTCAGTCGGACTGTTTTACCTTCTGCGTCCTCTGTTTCAAAGCTCAGACCTCCCATGACTTCATCAAACAATCCCGTTAGTGCCTGGACTCCTGTGAGGTTTTTTTCAATTCCGTACGATTCTAGATCTTCGGTTAGATTGTGCTCGTTTCGTTGGATGCACTTTTCTATGAAGTACGAATACTGCGCCAGCTCTCCAGCGAATGCTCGTTTTGGAATCCGACCAATCTCAAGCTCAAAGAATACCAGCTTACCCCATACGCCAGCGCTAAGTTCTTCCGTGGCAGCAACCAGTGCTTGCGAAGCAGAATCTGAAGTATCGCCTGCGAACGTTAAATATGCATGAACGGAAAGGCGTGACATCAAATTTGAAATTTTCGCGTGGGCAGAAAAAGCCCCGACCAATTCGGAATCTGAAAGGGATGCCACCCGACCGCGGTAGGTCGATGCGAATCCATCGACTTCCGATAATAGTTGGTTCTTGTCCGATTCGCGCCTATCCGTTGTTGGGTAGATGATTTTTAAATTCCACTCTGGAAGCGTAGCTGCTGCGTGAGACACCCGGCAGCCTTGTGATTTTCAGGCACATTGTCGACCAATAAATAGAAGGAATAGCTCGGGCTCGGTCCTCCCGGATCGAACCGCCAGGGAATTATTCTCTTTGCAATACAAAACACTTTGCGAACTCTGTTCGAATTGTTCAGAGCCTATGCTGTTTAATTCCGGCATCTTCATTTTACTTTTCTTCGTCGTTTACCTGATCTACTGGCAATTGCCCGTACGCGGTAAGCAATATCTAATCATCCTAACGAGTCTCGTTTTCTACGCTTGGTACAGTATTCCGTTTCTGTTCATGTTCGTAGCACTCCTGATCGTCAACTACTGGATCGGGATGCGATTGATCGAGACCAGAAACAAAACTTTGCTCATCGCTGGCATCATCCTTGATGCTTCAATCCTTGGAGTCTTTAAATACTTCTATCTGTTTGCCGAGTCGATTGGGCACATAATCGGCAACTCCTATCTTATCGAACTTCGCACAAACTGGATGCAAGATCTTAAGTTCGAAATTATCCTGCCTATTGGGATTAGTTTCTATACATTTCAGGTAATCGCATTCATTGTAGATTGTTACGCAGGAAGAATCACGGAGAAAGTTTCTCCAATGAAGTTCTATGTGTTTACTCTCTTCTTTCCGCATTTCGTTGCCGGTCCAATCATGCGCGCACCGGACCTGATTCCGCAGATTGATCATCCAAATCTTACGCGCGATAGAATGGTAAACGGCTGTCTGATCATCCTGATGGGCATTGTTAAGAAAGTTCTGATCGCGGATCGACTTGGCTCAATCACAAACCCTGCGTGGCAAAATCCTCAGGCCTACGATGCTACGGTTCTGTTTATGATTCCGTTTGTCTGGGCGTTTCAGATTTATTGCGACTTCTCCGGTTACACAGACATGGCGCGCGGAATCGCTAAACTACTAGGCTATGAGATTCCTGAAAACTTCAAGGGTCCATTCCTCTCACGCAGCTACTCCGAGCTCTGGCAACGCTGGCATATTACACTTTCGCACTGGCTCAGGGATTATCTCTATATACCGTTAGGCGGTTCGCGCGTTGGTCCGTGGCGAACGTACGCGAACCTTATCATTACATTTGCAATTGGCGGACTCTGGCACGGGGCCAACTACAACACCGTTCTCTGGGGTATTTATACGGGCATCATTCTCTCGCTTGAGCGACTATGGGAGCATTCAGGCTATCGCTTGTTTCCGGAAAATCGATTCAATGGTCTGAAAGTGCTATACACTTATATAATTTTTTGCGGCGGCTGCTTGCTCTTTGCCGCACCAACCATTCATCATACAATGGACATCGTGAAGGGAGTTTTCGCGCTGCAACGCGGCCTACCCATTGCTGATCTGGGTTCGATGATTGGTCTAGCAATTCTTGGATTCTTGCTGAACGTGCCCCAGTACTACGGCGGATTTAAAGAATGGCTCGAGGCAAAACCGAATCTGAAACTCGCGCTTGTCCCAATCTCCACTTTTGTGATTGGCCTGCTTGTGAATCTCTACGGCGACGTTACAGGGACGTTCATTTACTTTAATTTTTAGCTTCCTCAGCATCTTCAGCAATCGCGGAAGAAACAGGCAGAGTCGATCCTCGAAACAGGAAATCCTCTGTCTGAGTGGACAAAGCCAGGCCAATTGAATTTACTTTCCACATGTTCTTCTTTTTTTCCAAGATCCTCCCGGGACTCTTCTTTCCCTATCCGCTTTTTCTGATCTTCGCACTTCTTGCAGGCCTTCGCCTGAAAGCTGGCCGATTCAAGAAACTGTTCTTCATCCTCTGGTTCACGGTAACACTCGGATCCAGTTATGTTATCGCAGCCCCATTGATGCGATCCCTTGAATCACGTTATACGCCATTGTCTATTCCAGAAACGCCGCGCGTCGATGCAATCGTTGTTCTTACTGGAATGGTGACACCACTTTCACCTCAGAAAGATAGACCAGAATTTTCAAGCGCCGTGGATAGAATTTTGGCCGGCATGGATCTATTAAAAAATGGGAAAGCACCTTTGATGATTGTAACCGGCGGTTCGGGACTCATTTCGCAATTGGGCGAACCGGAAGCAACTGTGCTCAGAACCTGGCTCATTGGCCAGGGCATTCCCGACACTCAGATAATCACCGAAAGTAATTCACGCAACACGGCGGAAAATGCAAGCCAGACGGCTGCAATCGCCTCAAATCGCGGGATTAAGAAAATAATCCTGGTTACGTCAGCGTTTCACATGTGGCGCAGCGTGCTCTGTTTTGAAAAAGCAGGACTGGAAGTGGTTCCTTTCCCTGTTGATTATTACATTCCAACGGAATTCCCCGGAATTGAAGCCGTCTTTCCGCATTCAGCTGGCATGACGGTGACATCTACGGCGCTCAAAGAGTATGCAGGTATTCTCGCCTATCGCTTGAAGGGGTACCTTTAATCTTTGGTGGGTTTTGCAGACGGGCCGCTTTCGCGTAGACGGATTCTCTCCTGGGTCAGGAGAGCAGTAGCTTTTTGTGAATAGTCAAGAATCAGCGCCAGCTCCGTTTCATTGTACGACGACAGGAGCTTAAACACGCCAGCGGCGATTCCTTCAAACTGTTTTTCAAGCTTGCTCTGGAATTTTGGATTGTGCGCCATGTGAAGCTTAACCTTGCGTCTGTCGTCTGGATCATCCTTGCGCAAAACGAGTCCTTTCTTCTCAAGCCTGTCAATCACCGATGTAATTGCACCCGTGGTTAGTCCGGTGTAATGCGCAAGTTCGCCTGCAGTCAGCGGTCCCTCGCTAAAAATAAGATCGAGGCACTTATGATCGGTGATGTGAAGCCCCACATTATCAGCCACTGCCTGGTGAAACATGATAGTGGCATTGCTCTGCTTTCTGGATTCAATGCCGATCTCCCTAATAAGTTCTGACTTACCTTTAACTTTTTTCATTTCTATCCTGCTTGACATTATCTTGACCATTACTTCTCTTGATTGTACAGTATCTTAATAATCAAGATATCAGACGACCGCAATACATTTGGAGACAATTGGACTGGTGGCGCTGATAGGAAGGAATAAAATGAAGAACGGGAATTTCCATGTACTGATCATTGGCGGGGGGATTGCTGGCCCGGCCCTGGCTCTGGCGCTAAAACAGGCCGGGATTGCTTCGTCGGTCTTTGAGGCCTACCCGTACGGAGAGGGAATCGGAGGTGGTTTCAATATTGCACCAAACGGAACCAGGATCCTGGCGCAAATCGGCGTTCTAGACGACCTGGTTTCAAAATCAACCGTGGCACGATTTAGCAAATTCAAGGACGAGCGCGGTCGCGAAATGGCTACGCTGCCCTACGGCGATCCGGCGCGCTACGGCCAACCCGCACTGACCATGTCTCGCGCAACACTATTTGAATGCCTGGCCCAGACCATGAAGCAGCGCGGAATCTCAGCTCAGTATGAAAAGCGCTTAACGTCGTTTGAAGATACTGCCGATGGAGTCGTCGCGTATTTTGCAGACGGATCTAGCGCCAGGGGAGATATCCTGGTTGGCGCAGACGGTGTGCGGTCAGCTGTTCGGAACTTCCTTCTTCCTGCCGGACCAAATCCGGAATTCACAGGAATGCTTGGAGTATGCGGATTTGCTCCGGCAGACGCTTTCCCCGAAATCCATACAAGTGACGTCGAAGCAATCACGTTTACGTTTGGTCCGGATGGGTTTTTCGGGCATGGAGGCGGTGACACAAAAACATTTCTCTGGTGGGCAAACATGATGGCCGAAACACCGTTTACGGCCGAGCAAATCTCAAGCATCGACCATGCTGCGGCCCGCGAAGAGCTGCTGAAACGATTCGGAACCTACTACGCTCCAATCCCTTCGCTCATTGCTAAGACTCCAAAGATCCTCCGCCAGAACACCTACGATATCCAGTCCTTGCCATTCTGGCACAAGGGCAGAGTGGTTTTGATCGGCGATGCAGCACATGCAGTTAGTCCGAACTCAGGCCAGGGAGCGTCCCTTGCCCTTGAAGACGCGCTGTTCCTGGCAAACCTATTGCGGACTTCTGAGAGAGGATACTCTGAAACGTTCGCAGCTTTTGAATCCGCGCGTAAAGGACGCGTTGAGAAAATCGTTCAGGAGGGCAGAAGGCGCTCAAAGGGTAAAGATGTGGCAACTCCGTTGCAATCGCGCATCAGAAATTTCTTTATCGGAATAATGATAAAGTTGTTTGGTGTCAAAGGCCAGGACGAGGTTTTTGGATACAGGGTTGACTGGATGGTGGGTCCCGTTTCATCAAAGACCGAGGACAAACCGAACGGCGCTCGACTAAGCGAAACCGGGGCTGTCAGGGAAATCTCCCGGAAGGAAATCAAAATGCGCGCAGCACGTCCGGGGTATCCGTGAATATGCCCTTGACAAAACTGAATTCGGCTAATTGACGTGCTTCGATAGGATCGTTTACTGTATAAACGTGCAGATCGTATCCGCGGAATAGAACGGAAGGCTTGTATCGCTTTGCAAGCATCTTTCTTGAAACGTGGATACGATTCCCTTTGATCTTCCTCTTGTTCGCCTTGAATGCGCGAACCGTATCGAATAGATAGCCCACGGGCAGACCCAGGGCCGCCGCAGCCTCGACTATCTTCAGTCTAAAAGAAGATACTACTGGTCGCTTAAATTTGGAAATCCCCGCACGCGCAAGGCCAAGAGTACGCGTATCGTCCTTGATTTCAAAGTTCACAGTAATATCTTTCTTGCTGTAACGCCTGACGAATTCTTCAAACGTCAATATCTTGTTGTTGATCTTTCTAAATTCAGAGAGCGTAACTTTATTGGTCCGTTTGAGCTTTTTGAACTGACGCATCAAACTAAAATCATGATATACGACGATCGTATCGTCGCCTAACCTCAGTAGATCCAACTCGAATGCTTCGAATCCAAGGGCCAGGGCCGCATCAAATGCGCCCGCCGTATTCTCACGATGATTGAGTGCGCTGCCTCTATGCGCATAGAGGATTGGACGCGGCATCAGTTTACAATGAACTCGTTGAAATAAACCTCAGATATTTTCCCGTCCGATAGAACGTGGTTGATTGAGGCTTTAATTTCTTCACGCAGCTCAAGCTGATCCTGGACTGTACGCAAATCTTCGCGCGTCTTACCCGCTAGAATCAAGTTAATAATATTTCGCAACTGTGGACTGCGCTGACCGAGCTCCGCTGTTAAAGCGGGGTTGCCAAGTTCGTATCCAAGACTCAATCTCAGTTTGATAAAATGAGGGTCTCCCGTATCCGCCGTGTTCACACGGAAGTCGTCGGTGAAATTGAAATTCTCTGTTGGTGGTGGTGGCTTAACTACAGCAATCGATGCAACTTCTTTGTACTGTCGTGCGGCAGCAAATGACGCCACATAGTATGCAATCACTGCCATGATCACAAGACCGACGGTGCCCAGGGCAACGTAGATCAATATCTTGACAATCTTGTTTAGGCCGGACGAGGGCGAGCCGGCGGCTTCGGCAGGGGCGGCTTCCCCGCCGCCTTCTTCATCATCCAGTATTTCTTCACCGGCCATGCGCTACTCCTGGGTAAGGAAAAATATAAGTACCCGTACATTAGAATCGGTCGATTCAGACGGGATGCCGTCCTTTTTTTTCAGGAAGTGCCGGGTACGTAATTTACAATTGCGGCCTCGAAGGCCTGGATTCTGGCTATGATTTCTGAAACCGGCTCTTTTACCACATACTTCTTCTCATTGATGAGAGTGATCACAGTATCTGGCATGGCCTCCATTGTCTCGATGTGCTTGTGGTTGATAAAAAATGAGCTATTGTTCAATCTGTGGACTTCGATCATGCATCCTCAGGGTATTAGATGAAATCGGATCTGTCCAGCGGCTTTCTCTGGTGCGCGGGATTCCTGGGAATATCGGCCCTGGTTTCGTGGATGATCTTACAAGCAATTCGCCCTGCTTCGGAAAATCTCTGGTTGATCGCAATTCCTTCCGTTTCAGGCGCAATTGTAACGAGTTTCTTCTATTACCTTGCGCGCAAGAAACTCCCCTGGACAATCGAGAACGCCTCCGGGCTGGATTTGCGGTCCGCCCTGGGTATCCCGGCGGTTGGTCTTGGCCTTTTTGCCCTTGGACAAACCTCGCCAGAGCCCGCCTGGCCCATGCGCGATGGAATAGACCTTATTGCCGCATTTATCAGCATGGTCGTCCTGGGCCCAGTGTCAGAGGAGATCTTCTTTCGCGGGCTTCTTTTAAACGAGATGAGACGGACAAACTTTTCGATCTGGGCTGGGGCTGCCCTCTTCGCGGTTTCACATTTGAATCCAGGAGTCCTGCTGTTCGCATTCGCTTCCGGACTCGTCCTGGGCAAGGTTGTGCAGTGGAGCGGAACGGTGCTTGCGCCCATCCTGATTCATTCAATTTCAAATTTTTTGACCGTACTTACGTGGTCAGGCTGGTTGGTTCCTCCCGGTGCAATGGCAATTGCGGCGCTCGTTCTTGCGGGATCCTGCGGCCTGCTGGTGTTGCGTAGAACATGATTTTCTCAAGCGCACTATATTTCTTTTTCTTTACGGCGGTTTTTTTTATACATTGGGCAATCCTGCCCTTGCTCGTACCGGAGAAATATCTCCGCTCGGCCCGTCATGCGGCATTGCTCGTTGCTTCGTATGTTTTTTTTGCTTCTTATGAGTGGATCTTTAGCTTCCTTTTATTCTTCTTTACGATCACGGCATACGGATCGGCCTTCTTCCTGACCCCTGGCGGACTGAAAGATCGCTATCGCAATTGGCTGCTGCTAGTTGTAATTTGCATACTTGTCGGCCTCCTCTGCTACTACAAGTATTACAACTTCTTCCTCGGGAACCTGCTTGAAGTTCTGGGATTCGTTGGGATCAAACCAGACTGGTTCATGCATACGATTGGTCTGCCCCTTGGAATTTCGTTTTTTACATTTCAAGCATTGAGCTATGTCATCGATGTGTGGCGCGGCAAGACTGCTGTTGAAACTTCCTTCATGCGTTTCGGATTATTCAAATCGTTTTTCCCACAACTGGTTGCAGGCCCAATTGTAACCGCACGGGACTTTATCCCGCAGCTTTACAGTGATACGGATCTTACCGTTGAACGACTGCGCAACGGCGCGCGCTGGTTTGCACTGGGATATTTCAAGAAAGCAGTAATCGCAGATAACATCGGTCCAGCTGTAAGCGCAATGCTCGGTGATAAGGGCCAGTTTGGCACGCAGGGATCGTGGCTTGGTGCATTTGGTTTTGTTACTCAGATGTATGGAGATTTTTCAGGCTACAGTGATATGGCCTGGGGGTCTGCCATCTGGTTGGGGTTTCACCTTCCAGAGAACTTTAGAATGCCGCATATCGCGCGATCGATTTCTGAACACTGGCGCAGATGGCACATGTCACTCGGACGTTGGATCCGAGACTATCTGTATATTTCCCTGGGCGGAAACCGAGTTAGCTGGTTTCGCCACAAAATCAATCTGGTAATCGCTATGCTCGTCAGTGGATTCTGGCACGGAGCAAACTGGACATTCGTCGTCTGGGGATTAATCTTTGGTGTCTGGCTCGCTGCAGAAACAATCTTCCAAGAATGGTATGACAAGCGTCCTAAACTTCCGGACGGGCCCGTTATGCGAGTATTGCGCTGGCCATTTGAAGGTCTGCGCTGGTTCTACGCGATGATCTGCGTTACCACAATCCATGTTTTGTTCAGTTCACCTACGGTGTCGTATGCGATCTTCAAGATGAAGTTGATGTATTTTTACGAAGCACCGAAAGTCCCGATCCCTCCAATGCTCTACAAGCCTATCCTCACATACTTTGCAATCATGATGGCTGGCGAATGGCTGGGTTATTGGATCTGGGAAAAAGGGAAATTCCAGATCAAGGTTCCCCTGTGGCTTGAGTTTGCCATCTACCCATTCCTGGCGTTGCTGTTGATTCAATTGGCCGCTCCAGATGGGGGCGCTTTCATTTATTTCGTGTTTTAGCGTTCACCCCCACATTCCCCAAAGGTAACCCGGCACGCGCGCAGCGGCAAGCCGCTGCTTGTAGTGCCCCAAATCCTGGAATCCAGTGACGATCTCCAAAACACCAAATATATAAACGCGCGTCAGCGCTTCTCGCTAAAGCGCTGTCTTATTTGCAACTACCATGATTCCAGTACTTCCAATACTCCCCTTCATCATCTCAAGCTTCCACTCTGGGTGTTTTCATACCTTCTTGAAGATCAGATTCATAGATTTCCACAGGTATTGAATGCCCGCGAGATTCAAGAGCGTCTGGGGGTTTCAAAGAATACCGCCAGTCTTTTGAAACGCAGGCTTCAGGTGTTCCTGTCTGACCTTACACCTGCGATTAAAAATAAGATGGCTGGCGAATTGAAGCACAGAGGTGGATTACCGTCAGGCGATCTAACTGATTTCACGCGGAAAACAGCTGTAGTTCACATTGATGGCCTGGCTTTATTTTCTGCCAGTCGACGTGCGAATGGTGGTCGTGCACGGATTAGGCATGGCGGACAGACAGCCAGTGTTTACCTTACTGATGCCGTTGCGGAACAGAAGGGACGATACCAGATAGGGACGTTAATTCACACCATTGCTATTCCTGGCGGTCCTATTCTTCTGGATTCCCTGCCGGGGTTTGGACAACGGTATGTTAGTCCTTTGCTTGAGTTTCTTCCTGCTGACGCCCCACTCTTCAGCGACGACGGTTACCCCTGGCTTTCACGTTACCGTCCCAATCATCGTTCAGTGAATCATTCTGCTCGTGGGAAAGACAAAAGGAACAGGTGGGCACGTCAGCGTTGGTGTCGGGACGGTGTTAATAACAACTGTGCCGAGGGTAACCAGCGGGCATTAAAGCACGCCTTCCTTTCTGGTTATACTTACTTCAGTCCTGAATACTCTTCACTGTATGTTAGAGAGTATGCGGGACTCAAGGGAATCAGGGTGTATGGTCTTCAGGAATTGTTGGAAAATACATATGGGTTTGGGGAATGTGGGGGCAAGGCTTTGACCGCTAGTGGTCCGCCGGGTAGAAAACACCAGCATGCATACCTGAGGGTCAGAATCCGTGAGTTACAGTATCTTCCACCTAAACCAAGCAGTCGATTCGGTCTGGATTACAGCAATTCACGAAAACAGATTCGTGGGAAGCTCCGAGACTTGTTGAATCAGAACGAATTCTTTTCAGCACGACAGGCACACACAGACTACCTTGATTTCTGGGAGGACGCCGAGCCCTACCGAAAGCAATTAGAGAAGAAATATAACGCAGTCGCGCGCGAGTTATGGTCACACCTGGAAAGGTGGGACGGTAAGCTATTAAGTAGATTAGCCGCAGACATCCAGGCACCGCATCGCCTGCTTCTCAGAATTGCCCGTCGCTGGAAGAAACTAGGAATTGCCAGAGTTGACGAACAGTGGAATGCAAATGAACGCCGCATCTATTGCTACGTCAATCGCCTGACCCCTGTACTGCCTGAGTTCCTTTATTCTTTCGACATGGACCAATACCAGAATCAATCTGAAGCGGAACTCGAATCTATTCCTGCCATTGAAATTTCGAAATATGGAATAAGGAAAACAGAACGTGAAAAACTATTCAATGAGGTATTCAGTTGAGAAAGAAAAATGAGAAGTTCAAATTTTTCTCGGAGCATTTTTGGAAGCTGATGAAAGACCAGGGTGGTTGCTGTGCGCTGACTGGTAGGAAGCTAACGCCAGATAATACTGAGGTGGAGTTGAAGGAACCCTACAAAGAGGAAGGCAGAACCGAGTTTGACAATCACTACCTGGTGATTCGTTCCCTGGCTGCCATGGCTCGATATGCGAGTGAAGAGGAAATCATTGGTATTGCAATTGAGATCGTGAAACACAGAGGCAAGGAAAAAGGATACGCTCTCAAAAAAGGAAAAGCATGATGCCTTCTCGGCTTATTTCACCCTTGAACGTGTTTCTCGTTCTCGAATCAATGGACCATTCTTAGAAGGGTTGGGATATGTGGCTAGGTTTTGATGAATTAGAAGGGGAAAGGAATTCGATTTTCTTGATTCTCGGAAAAGCACTCCGACTCTGTCAGAATTACGAAATGAACTTTGATTCTATCATGCAGATAATCCAACTTGAGGAGGGAATCAAGCGAGGGGCAATAATTCGATTTCGAGATGAACAATGGGACGCAACGATTACCAAGGTGTCGAAATGGATGCTCGGAACCAACGTTAAGGAACTAGAGAAACTCGGAAGCATTAGCGACCGAACAATTAGGAAATTAACAGATGGAAAAGAGGCTAGAAACGAGATCGTGCATGAAGGTGCGTTGATGTTGCGCCGCTCAATCCGTACTGGGTTCCTGGACGAAAATGAGGGAGGGTACTTTCGAAAGGCAATTGAATCCGTCGCCATCGCAGACAACGTTGTGGCAGGCTGGATGTGGGAAGTAAATGAAAAGGAACGATCATTCATGAGTGACGGGAAATACGTTGAACGAATTACTAATTGGATTTTCAGCCAAAACGAATAGGAACATCGCGAAAGTTCCGAACTCGCAGAGATTGTCGCCTGCGCTGCGTGGTATGCTGGATCGTTACCGTGATCGACTAAGGCACGCGCGACGCATTCAGAGGTCTCACTCGCTGAGAAAACACCGCACATGGACCCAGGCATGTCAGGCAAACCTAACGAAGCTTCGTTACCGGCATGCAAACCAGTATGCACGACAGACACCCGACCCCTGGACAAATCTAATCTCCGCTCAAATTGAAAAATTTGCAAACCGAATTGATGTCGTGAATGCCTGGCATCGACGTGAATTCTTTATCCTGGAAAAAATGAACGCCGGAATCTTTCGACAGGAGCTAATAGGCGTACATGGTCCTGTCTGGGCTTGCATTGCAGATACCCAGATAATCAAAGCGACAAGACTCGCGAAACAAGCGCGAAGAATACAGGCAGCACGAAAATACTGGAGTCAGGTACTATTGGCGGGTTATGGGCGAATGCGAAAAACAAAACCGACGCAACCGGATCACTGGGTGTCTGGTATCGTAACCAGGGCCCGAAAGATCCAAGAAAGAGATGCTTGGTGTAGCACAATCTGGAATGGATTCCGTGGATTATGGTCGAGCCGTGTTCCGCCGTGCTGAACTGAATTTTCCGTCATACTCGGATAGCCTGGCCCTCACTTACATTTAGAAGCCGCAACCTGACGGATAGAGTCTACCAATCAAAACCTGGCAGATACTTCCACATAGCATCGAATCTCTCAAAGGGAGAGTTCTACAACGCGAGAAAGCACCCGACGTTTCCGCTCCTCGGAAAGCGCCTAATTGACACGCTGGAGAATATCTACCCCGATTTTCTCTATGAGTTGAATTCGATGGGAAAGGTCGCCCCACCCTCAGAGATCTTTGTCTGTACGCACGGGTTTCCTTGTTCGTCTGGTTTCTTGTCGAATGGGACTCTACTACTGAACGAGGCCGATACCAATGTTACCTGGGCAGGGGTATACTTGCTTCATTCCATGGAAGACCTTGGCCCGGTAGACCCCAGGAACGTACCTACCTTGTTTCAGCTGATTGCTCACCCAGGGCTACTTGGTACTGCAGCCCGGCTATTTCAGGATCGCTATGGGTATTCGGCGCAGGATCGCGAGCCCTGGGCATCGAATCAGCCCAGACCCGAAAAGGTTTCGGACCCTTTTGTGGCTTCCGCAAACAAGGAGTTCTTGAACCTTGCGTGCGCATGCCTGTTACGTGCATTCGGGTTCCGGTCTTTGGATAAATACTTCCGCAACCAAAACGAAGCAATAGTGTTCGCGGCGGACGCCTATATGGTTGATCGATTGCTGGCAGTCGAAAGTGGAATATTTCCCGATTCTGCACTTCGAACCGTCGCCTTGGAATTTGCACTCCTTTTTGCCAGGGGATTCATCTGGGCAGATCCAGGCGAGTACCCGTCGGGGCAGCAGCGCGTCTTGCGGATCGTGGAACGCATTGAAAAACAGGGCATCACGATTCCAGAAAACGATCCTTTCTGGAGAACTCTTTGCCTCGGAGCTGCTCTGTGGAGTGACCATTTCGATTGGAACCATGCGGCGCGGTCAAACCGCGAATTGTTTGAAGCATTTGCCGTTACCGAAGTGAGAGAATAGGCAAGATTTCTGCACGGTCCTTAAAACGACCGTGCTTTCTCTACAAACCGGCGCATAGCCCACAGTGGCAGACGCGGGCAGCGCATTATGCGGAAAAATGCTGTCCCATGTGTCCCAAACCAAGCCAAATGCGATATTGGATATGGGACCGATCCAGATGTAGAATACCCGGAATGGTACCGGAAGGATTGGTTTTCCTTCCCAGAATCCGGATTTCCCCATTGACCCGACTTCGAAAGTCTATGATTCCCGACAGACCCTAATTCTTTGGGATTAGTTTTTGGACCCAGACCCCTCAACCTACCCCCACTCAATCTATCTTACCCTTTTGTTTCCCACATACTAAACATCCATCCGGACGGTGGGACCGCAATACACCAAATCTTAGTCCGGATACATGAGACCGTATATGAGTGGTAAAAAAAGTAAAAGGGCAGCAAGGCAGCCAAAAATCGCCTACAAGTCGGAACCGGGTGGATACTTCCACATAAGGTCAAATCTCTCAGAGAGAGAGCTTTTTGACACAAGGAAGCACCCCACGTTGGCTTTATTGGGCAACAAGCTGATCGAGAGATTTGAGAATATCTATCCTGATTTCCGACTCGAGCTAGACTCGCTGGGAAGGGCGGCTCCTCTGAGGGAAATCTTCGTCAGCTCACATGACGGTAAAGGTACGTCGTCCATTGTCCAGAAAGACGGAGATCTGATAATTGACGAATGGGATTGCAATGTCACCTGGGCAGGGACCTACATGCTTCACGTAATGAACGCCCTTGCTCCGTCGGATCCTCGTAAAGTCAAGACTAAGTATGAGCTGATCCCAAAACCGGGGCTGCTTGGAACTTCAGTTCGATTGTTCGCGGAGCGGAATCTGACCCGGCATGGTATTTTGGACTGGCCATTTAACCAGTCCAGACCCACCAATATTGCCAATCGCTTCGTGGAATCCACAAACGAGGCGTTTTTGAACCTGGCCTCCGTGTCCCTACTCAGATCCGTGGGATTCGGTGTTCTCGGGAACTATTACGGTCCTCTGACGGAAGAGGATTTCGTTTTCGCAGCAGATGCATACGTGGTTGATCGATTGCTTGCGTCCGAACGCGCTCCCTTCACTGCGACTCTCCGAACCCTGGCCTTGGAATTTGCGGTACTTTTCGCCCGTGGATACATGTCGGACAAACCTGGCGAGCTCCCGAGTGCACAGCGACGTATCATGAGAATTGTGGAAGAGCTTGAGGTTACGCACGAGATCGTGATTCCAGATGATGATCCGTTCTGGCGTATTCTCTGTCTTGGCGTCGTTATCTTGTGTGGGGATGCCTATTGGAATGAATGGATGAAACCGTATCGAGAGTTATTTGAAGCGTTCGCAAGCGCGAAACAATAAGAGACCACAACACATGCACGGTGCTTGAATCAAGGCCCGTGCATGTTTTTACAAAGCACGCATCATTTTCTCGAACGAAAATGGTGTGTGTTTTCTTTTATACTTCGAGGCGATTGCTTGAGCAAGTACGTTCATCTCGAAAATGATCGACTCAGACTCCAATTTGGCTGCATCATACGAAATTTGATTTCTCATCATACGGGATTTAATTTCACTCAGTTGATCGGCTAACGTCAATTGTTCTTCCACTTCGCAATGGAAATAAACAAACGGTGATTCTGTCCGTAAAGAAATGCGTACAGCCGCAAAAAACACCGAACGTTATACGATCTAGACTTACTTAACCTTGCCTATGAATTCCCGAAGATGTCCCCAGAGTTTCGCAAACGCAGTCCCTGGCGCAGACGGACATTCCCGGACTTGACACTGACAAAACCTTTACTCTGCAAATCCCGGGCAAAGTCAGTCTTGTTCCTGAGTTCGCAGCCTTCCAAGTGACACCACTTTTCATAGGCATCGTAGAGTTCAGCAAAAGCAATCCTTTCGGTCTTACCCTTGATGCACTCGTCGTCAATAAAGCGTCCGAGAGCGTCACTATCAGCCTTGTAATCGTCTGTCGCAGCTCGCCATTGTTCAGGCATTGAAAGCCCATGTCGCTGCCATTCGATGCATCCACGAACGGCCCATGCGAGAATCGCCGGAAGAGCCGAAGCTCTCAGGCGATCTGGAAGGTCCCGATCGAGCTTCTTTCCTTCAAATTTGACTGTGAATGGAATCAAGAATATGCGTCGCCAGATGCCAGCGTCCGTTCCCTGGATTTCCGGTTTATCATTAACCATATACATTATCTTGTGGGTGGGCTCAAACGTCCAAGGGTCTTCGCGCATCCTTCGCGCAGTGATTTGATCGCCACCTGTCAGTCTTTTCACAAGGGCTTCATTCAAGTGACGCCCCCTGTTTGCTTCTGACGCCGTGACGCACCGTTTGCCGAAAAGATTAGCAAGCTCTGTTGGATGAGAATCATATCGTTTTTCCAATAGCATATCGCCCATAGCTTCACCTGCGTAATCAAGCCCGAGGACATCCCGGAGTAACCCCAGGAATGTTCCTTTACCATTCCCGCCTTCGCCCCAGAGCATGAAGAGCGCATGTTCCTTGATACTACCGGTCAGACAGTACCCTGCTATGCGCTGGAGTGCTTTAACGAAATATTTGTTACCGTCCATAATCTGGAGAAGGAATCTTCCGAACGCCAGTGATCGAGCATTGGGATCGTATTCCACAGGACTTAGTTGCGTTATGTAATCTTCAGGATCGTGTGGCTTCAACTCACTTGTCTTTAAGTCTATCGTTCCATTTTTGCAATTCAGGTGCAATGGGTTGCAATCCAGGTCCGCAGACGACAATTGCTTTACTAAACCCCTTGAAAGAGTGATCGCACCCATAATCCGTGATAGAGATTCAGACTGCTCCGCCCATTTTGACACTGCTTTCCGTTTCTCCTCACTTTCCAGCTCCGCAGCTTCCTCTGCGATTCTCCTTACTGTTCCGAACATTTTTCTTTGATTGGAAATCTCAGAATTTTTTATCCATCGTTTGTTATCAAATACAATCGGTCTCTCCCAGTCCGATACGTATGCCAGTGCAATACCGTGGTCCTCCACAAAGCGTTCTGCATTCCCAAGATCGCTTAACGCGTAGCTTTTGGTTCTTGGCACCAGGGATCTGTGGAGTAAGGTTTCAAACGCTTTCTTGCCGTAGCGCACGATATAGTCATCCAATCCAACCTTGGAATTGGTTTCGGGCGGTATGCGCACCAGTCGAACAGTGGCCCCGGACGTCACTAGCGCACGGGCCAGCCGCTTTTCCTGGGAACTCACAATTGCATTTGATTGTGCATCAGAATCAAAACTGATGTAGATCAGGCGTCCTTCCAGGCCGATATAACAAAAGTCTTCGTGCAGTTCTTTTGTTCCTGGGTGGTTCCAGCAAGTGACACCAGCAATCGCAACGGAAGCGAAACCATTCGATTCAGCACACAGGGCCTTCTTTTCACCCTCTACGATAATCAGCGGAATGGAAACATCATTCCGGACAGAGTCTCCACGCATTGATGGCGGAAAATAGAGGTGTGTGCTGCCACCCGCTGCAGATAAATATTTTGCTGATTTGCCGTCGCGGCCCTTAACAGGTACCTGTGGTTTAAACCGGACTTGAACATCATCCTGCTGACCCGGAAGGTAGTAGGGAATTCCCAATGCTGGCAGGTGTTCGGGCTTCAAATCGAATCTGCCCAGGGACTTGCAAATCTGGCCACGATCCGACGCAGAAAATAGTTCTGCGGCTGCCATAATCTCCGGACTTATGCCGGAATCGCGAAGCTCCTGAAGATGCGAATCACTCAGTTTTGTTTGTACGGGAGTTGTCCCCCCTTGCTGCGTCTGCTTGTCGGTCTGATCTAAGTTAGCCATTGGGTCACCCTCGTGTTCTTTCAGGGGTGCATGCCAGGCGGTGGGATAGCTCGCCGTCCTGGCCCCGAAAAGAATCGAGGGTGTTGTCAGACCGCTATCCTGTGGACACGGCATGCAACCGTGTTGCTTCTTTAGTGACCCTCTTTTGAAAGGTTGATGAAGGTGCTAGGGTCTCATAAGCCACCAGTTTCTTCTATAGATATGGCGCGACTGGGCTGGGAGCAAACTTGGTTTCGACCCCGTTCCTACGACTTCCAGCACCCGGGAACTTTCGATTGGATGCTTTGTGGCCCCCGCTGCCCTCGTGCGACTCGCTCCCGGTGCCCCCTTTCTGGGAAACGCGGAAAAAATGGGGGGAGAAATTAACCCCATTTGGGACACCAGGGACAGGCTTTCCTGTTTATCTGCCGTACGAAACCAGGGTTTCGTATGCTGAATGAATTTTCGGGACTTATATGGAATATGCTGTCCCATGTGTCCCAAAAGTGGTATGTGTGGGTTTAATCAGGACGACCGGATGATGAGATTACATAGATGTAACGGAACGATTTCACCATAGCAACAGGAAATCGGGTATTCTTCGCAGGAATCAGCGTTTCCTGACTGCTCGCCGGCTAACGTCAGTTCCGCCTTGCTTCAAACGTCCAGGAATTCCTTTGGCTTCACATTTAGCCGCTTCCGCACGCTGCCTGCGGAAACATGGAAATTCAAGAATCGACCACCCAATGACAAACTAGCTGTCGAAGTCGAAAAGGTCCCTGACCTTCACATTCAATCGATTCGCAATTTTCAGCAAAGTGGATAGCCTCAAATCCTTATTCCCATACTCGGCCTGTTGAATTGACGTTATGCTCGGCGGGTTGTTCCCGTCATTCATATCCTCTTGCGTGAGGTCCTGGGCTTCTCTCAACTTTCGAATTCTCTGTCCTAGTTTGGTAACGAATGTTTCATACGAGGGATTTTTCACCCGCGAATTTTATCTTAGATCGATCCGAATTAACACTTGCAGTTGCAAGTGTTCGAAAGAAAACTCGCTAGTGCAAGTCCTATGAAAATAGGGTGTTTGGAGGAGTTTATGCAAAGATATTTGAAAAATTCGGTGATTGGCCTGGCTATGATGTTGGTCGCCGGTTGCGGGGACAATGGCGACGCCGAGCTAACCAAACAATTGAAAATCACAAACTGTGGTTTCGCGCGTTATAAAGGCCAGTTCGGCCTCGCTTATAAGAGATATTGGGTAAACGTTTACAATCCAACGAAGCTTCAGGCGAAAGACATTGAGATTACATGGACTGAAAGAGGCGCAACCGATACCGAAGTTGCAACCGAATCTGGTAAGTTCCTGGAATTTCTGAACGCCGGTCAAAGCAAGAACTTCGGAAAGGCTGATGTTGCAGATGCAGGTGCACTTGTTGATGAACTGAATCAATCAGTCAAAGCCACGTGCGAAGTCACCGGCATCGAATGGGTTCAACCGAACCAGTAGGACATGGCGATGAAAGAAGTTCAGAAGGCAGACTGGAAAACGTGTGCTACCCGACTATTCATGGTGACCTTTGCTTTGATCATCGTCATGGGTTGCGCTTCGTACCAGTATGACGGGAAAGAGTTTTCAACAAAAGAGGAAATGGATTCCTACAAAGAAGCTGCTGAGAAGAAGAAAGCGGAAGAAGATCGCAGAATTGCTTTTATCAACAGTCTTCGCAAAACACAAAGTTTTGTCGGGTGTGCCTGCGTGACCCGCAAGCTGGGAGGCTTTCAATATGGTGCAACCTGTAGCGTCCAATTCCAGAACAAAGGCCAGGCAGCAATAAAATCACCTACAGTTCGGTTTGATTACATTGTCATGATCTTTGGGCAAATGGATCAGTCCTACACTCAGTCCGTCCGATTTGCAGGCAAAACGATAGCTGTCGGTGAAACCGCGACTGTAACCCAGGACATTGCTGACGACGGAATGCTCTGGCAAGTATTCTCGGCCCAGAAACTCAATCAAATGACACTGCTCGGTGCAAACACGGGTAAATGGCGATGCTCGCTGATGGACGCGGAATTGTGAGAAATCGAATGAAGTTGGATAAAATGCTGACTACGAATTCCAGGTGGCGCAGAATAGCATTCTGCTTTCTCACCCTTACGACATTCTTCATTGCGCAAAGCACGCGAAGTGAACAAGGACTGAAATATGCGACAACCGACGACGGTTTCCGCATTCGCGTAAATGCCAATGGTTCATGGGCGTATCCAGGTACGGGATTCAAAGAAATCGTAGGAGCTTACGAACGAGTATCAGGTCGTATAGGCAGTGGTTTCCCAAAATATTTCTCCATCGGGAAATCACATTCACCCAATATTTATGTCATTCGTGAAAAAAGCGAGCTATTGGATGCCTGGACTGACTGTTGTACGGGGAGTCTACACGCCGGGAAGCTTCAAGGTTCCCGTGGTGGAGCAAACATCGATATTGCATTTGAGGATTCGAGACTATTAATAACGGTAGGGAACGCGTTCGTGCAAGAGACAGCCTATTACGGCCGAATCGAAATTGAGCAACTTACTCGGGAAGCCGAAGAACGTGCAGCGAAAGAGGCTAAGCGATGGGGACCCCTGGAAGGACAAATGAAATGGGATCAGGCAGCAAGTCTTTGCAAAGCCAGGGGCATGCGTCTACCTACGGTTGAAGAAATTCATTCGGCAACAAAGTCCGGTGCACGAATCTTGTGGAGAAGAGATTCACCGAAAGACTACGGTGCCTATTGGTCTTCGCAACATGGAACGGCAGGTTACAAGGTTGCATATGGGGAAAAGGATGCATATGACGCAGGTCCTGATCAAGCTGTCGATGTCCGCTGTTTCCGTGAGAATTGATGATTCTATCTGATCGTTTAAGGTCGTGTGTTTATTTGAGCTTATAAAGTCTGAGGCGATTCCCAGGGTATCAAGCGGGCGAGCAATTCATTTGGTTCCGCGAGCTTATCTACTGACGTAAACAGAATTCTTTGATGTGGTATTCGCGTTGCCGTTTCGATGAGATTCGTCTGACTGAATACAACAAGACCATACATTGTCGCATTGGAGGTATTGAGGATTTTCTTTGCAAGAAAAGGCAAGTGAGCCTCCAATAGTTCCAAGCGATCGAAGTGCTTCAACAGCCGGTCACGTTTTCCTTTTTTGTCCAGGCGCCCGAGAAAATCGTTGATTTGGTTTCCGATTTCTTTATGGGTTTTGGCAAAAATAAGATCCTTACACTCGATGGCAACGATGAGGTTCAAGTCTACACTCCACGCAAGGACATCAACGTCTCCGTAATTGCGTTCCCAGCTCCGGTCGAGCAGATGAGTTAGAGGTAAGTCATGATCGGCTTCCCATCCAAGGGCTTTCATCCTCTCACAAACTGTTTCATTGAATTTTGTACCAACTTCGTTTCGATGATCTCCAATCCACTTTTTCATGCTCTTCGAAGTGAAATGCCTTTCGTCCAAAATACAATTGAGCGAACTAACCCATAGGTGCGCGATTGACTCGCGGACTGTTCCGGGACTAATCAGAAGCAAGGGGTCTTCGTTTGAATCAAGAGCAATGAAAGGTCTCGTGAGAAGCGAGAGTCGTCGCCGGAAAATCCACGGATACCAATCCTTGGAGAGCATCCCGTCGCTCGGAATTTCCTCGTCCCAGGATGATCGCGCTGGCAACGTCAATTTAACAATGAAGTGCTGCAATCCCGTTCGATTTGGAACAGGAACTTTGGACGAAAGATCTTCGATTAACGAAGATGTCAGTATAGTGAAACTCGGCTGTCCTTTTTCAGCAGCCCAATCTTCCAGTGTGTCCATGATTTGACGCAGAATGTCCAGCGGGAGTGCAAACTCATCCAGCCACGCGATCGAAAATTCCGGTTCAATAGTGAACGGTTGATTTATTTCTCCGGTTCGTGCTGCCCGTCTGGCCTCAACTTCCCTCTGTTTACGGTTAAGCAAAGCCTGATAGGGTTCGAAGATTGTAGATTCGAAACTGTAATCCAGCATAATCTGTCCGAATGCGCTCACATGAATTGTCGGCGGATAGAGATCGGCAGCAATAGCGTCTGAGCACGAACCCAGATGAAACAGCAGCAAGGCTTGCGCCATCAGCTGCGAGATGTCAAAATCATCAAACAATGCAACGCCCTTCACCGGACATGTACAGATAGCCATCTCGATCAGAAGTCGACTTGCAAGATTACCGCCGTTGATCTTACCGCGCACCCTGCCAGAAACGTCCATGACGTTCGCTCGATCGGAATACAGATCGAACAACGCGTGAATGGTGCGCTCCCATTGAACCTTTTCTTTGCGCAATGATTCTAGATTGTTTGTCAAACGTTCGCAAAGCTCTAACTTAGAATATTTCTTAAGGGAGATTCTCAACTCAGACCAAACCTTGGTTACTAACTGCTCCAAATGTTCCCGACAGCTTTCCTTACCCTGGATAGCTGTGAATCTTCCCTGGGAGGTTTGCGTCGTCCATCCAAGCCCAAGTCGCAGTGTGGAATCTTCGGCTTTGTGAGGAAAAACCGGTGCATTCAAGAATTTTGAGATCATATCTGTAAAGGTCTCGTTCTCAACGAGGTGCATATGCTTTGCATGCCTACCCGGGATTACGATCTTCAAGAGTTGCTGAATCGTAGGTTCTTCCGCGTGCGGGAGCATTGCTATTAGGAATGATCGAATCAACTCCGTTTCACCCTGGTTATCGGGGCCAGAAAATATACCTCCATCGAAGAACCGAATCTCTGTGATAATTGTATCCGAGCCTTTGCGGTAAGATTGAACTTCGCGCCCAGCTTCTACTTTTCCGTCTTCATGAAAAACAACCAACCGCCACTCTATCTGTTTCGATTTAGTGACAGTCTCCAATGCTTTGTCGATTCTGTTCAGCCAATTGATTGCTACATCCCAAACCGAGAATATAGACTGACGATCGGGACCATCACAGGAACACCACCAGGCGGTGGAACGGCCTAAATAGACCGCAACCAATTCACCAGAAAAAAGATCATAAAGGGAAACGTACAGCGAAAGGTCGAAATCTTCACGAAAGTATGGATTGCCCTTGTATTTTCTCAGTGATCGTGTTCGTCCTTGCTCGTCTTGAATGATCCTTCGATCCTGGGATTTCGCAGCGCGCATTCGCACGTGTGCGATCGATTCGGTCGGTATGATTATTTGTAAGCTGGCCTCGGTGATCTCCTTTGGTAATTGTTCGTGCGGTGCGAAATGCCAATCATTGTCTAACAACCAACCCCAAAGGTTCAAAACTCCGTTTACATTCAGAATTCGTCCACCCAGGGATTTCACGAGTCCTTCGACGCGCAGGAGGCGCCACAGCAGAAAAGGGTCCGATTCAGGATGATCACTCAAAGAGCACAGATCATGAACCGGCATTGTAATTAGGTTCCAATTCTCCCAAACCAGATTTTTCAAATCCATGAATTGAGGACGTCCCCATCCTGCAAAGACTAGCAAGGTGATACCGTGCTTCAGGTTTGATCGGGACAAGAAGCTCTCGCGAGCAATGGTGACTCGTTCGCGCAGACCAATGACGGCCCCGATATCTTCCCCGTCACGCACAGCTTGCCGCAGCGTATCAACGACCAGTATGAAATGTACGGGCCTCCCGGGGCTAACTTCTATGGCAAATTCGATAACGGAGTAAGAGTCACAATCGACACGTGGAAGCCGGGAAAGTGGAGGTGGAGATAAATTTCCAAGTAACGAATAGTCCATTAGATTCATGCAATGAGAATGTATGAAGGCGTTGCTGAAGGCACGCCGGTCCTTCTCGGATTTCGTGTGTCGCTCGAAAAGAAAATGGCGGATTGCAGTCGTCAGAGTTCGCGGCAGCAGAACATACAATGTCTGGTTTAGCATCACCAAAGGTTTCAATTCTAGTCCGGTGACTTCATTCTGGGCCGGATACGGAAGGGCATCCCGTTCCGATATGTTAAAGAGGAAAGGAATCAAATCAATCGGATCAATTCCTAATTCAGCAAGGTCTTCCAATGAAAAACGTATTCGGGATATCAATCCATCAATGTTGTACTGGATCGAACGAGGGATTACGCGCAGAGGTATTGGGCCTGGCAGCGTATTTGTTTCGCTTTCACTTCTGGAAACAATACAATCTGAAATTCTCAGAATAGCTTTTATAGATCGCTTTGTGGATGCATATTCCCCGGCGTCAGGCATGCTTTCAACTACGTCCAAGAATCGTGCCATCTGGTACGTACTGCCTTCTCGTGTGGAATGAAATACACGATAAGTTTGATCTGACGCGGAAACCGTCGCGACAAACACATCCTCCGCAGGATCCTCGTCCCTTCCGATGACACCCTGACCCATAGCCGAAAACAATCGACGAACCTTTGGCCATCTGAGTCTCACCGTACCAATGCCAAACCGCAGAGATGCATGGATCAAATTGAATAGGCGTAAATGATTGCTCTGGAATAGACTGACCGTGCTTAAGCCCGCAAATACGGAGGCCACCTCTAGCGCATCAAATTGACCAATTAATCGTTGGATTTTTTGGGTCAGCTTCTCCTCCTTCTCATTCCACTGAGCCTGGAGAATGTGAAGGTAATCGTCAAAGGAAGGGTGGTCCGAAGAATCGTTTTGCATCGACGGCTTGAAAGATACCGACAATTTTCCGACCGTCCAGTGCAAAATTGGCCCGTTCGAAAATCCTCAAACCAGACCTTTCCCTTTGTCCGTTAATTCCAGCCAGCCGAATTCATCCCAATCTTCAGCTTGGCCGGGGAACGCATGGTTGACATGTTTGGATTTATATTCTACGAAGCCCAGATCAAACAGAGATTGATACTGCCATTCCGTAAAACCGCGCCGGGCTAATTCTTCGAACATGCCGTCATAGGTTTCATGCGGGAATATTTGATCCGAGAGAAATCGAAGTAGGTCCAGTATTTCAGTTCGATCTCTAAAAATTTTGTGCGCGATAAGTCCCTCAACGCCCTTGATGTTCTGAAAGTGGATTTCCGATGCGTCAACAAGATCAAGCAGTTCGCTCGCAAGGACCAGGACACGCATGCTTATTGTTTCATTTATACCAGTACTATTATGCGCCGCGTAATTTCTGTAATATGTAAAGGCTCCAATGAATAGATCCTTTGTCTCTTCGTGCATCTTGTCCGAAAAAGGGGCTCGCAATAGAATATTAGGCCCATCTCCCCACAGGACTTTGATCAAGCGAGCTCCAAATAGATTGCTGTTGATCTGTGCTTTGGCTTTCAGTGCAAGCTCAACCTGCTTCATTGCCTCAAGCGCGCACTGGGGAAAATGCCCATTGTTGAAAAGTGGCAAGCAGGTTTCTTTGATCGTATTGTGAAGATAGCGGTCCATCAAATCGTTGTGTGTCGATGAAGAACTTTCGGTAAGCCACCTCAAGAACAATCCCGTTTTTTCCATACGAAAAGGTTCTACCCTAAATGTTCCACTATTGGACCATTTAGGTAAGTGGGTGGTCTCCATCTCGCAGGCAAAAACTTCCCCAAAATCTCCTCGCAGAATGATCCGAACGTGGAAGGTTTGTTCAGGTGGTTCCGTCCCGAAAGGATTTTCTGGACGCCGTTCCTCATTGACTATTGGGTCGCCGTGATCTTAATCACTGCGGAAACATGGAGCCGGCGAATCAATCAGGACGAAACCGCAAAGAATATTGTTCGGGACGGTCTTAAGGCATGCTTTGGGTACACGAGACAGTTCACAATATCACATAACGTTATAGCCATTCCGAAATAGCATCGGGATAAGGACCGCATAACATGTAAGCACATTATGCGACAGCAGCCCCAGATGCTATTCCCAAAGTTCTGAAAATCTCAAATGATACTGGCCAGGCCTAATTCGGCCATTTTGCGGATTGAAAATCCCTTCATATTGAATTTCCTTCCGTCCCCTAAGTTCATTTCCCAATCATCTAGCTCAAATTCCGAATCAACGACCTTCCCGAGCCAGGAAATAATGCTGTGTTCAGCATCGCCGGAACTGGAATTAACTCCAACAACGGCTGGGATATTGGGCAATATTGCCGGGCCGCCACTGTGGCCCGCTTTCATTCGCGCGCTCGTTTCAAAACAAGGGAACCACGCAAGACCGGCATCTCGGCCTGACGAAAACTCTTTCGTCAGTTTTCCTTTGCTCTCAACCAAGGCTATCTGCGCATTTCTTTTCCCACCGTCTTCCCAAATTAGGTTATCACCGCTCGGATAGCCCAAGATACTAATGTCCGATCCAATTTGTGGACGCTCCACAATTGGGAAGCGTGGGAAATTCTCGGGGAGTCTGCCAGGCTTGTTAACAAACAAAAGGGCGATGTCATGATCGAGGAAAAGATTAAGTACACTTACGAACTCGAACAAACGGGTTGTTTTTTCTCTTTCTCCGATGAAGCGGCATATTCCAACCCGCATTTCATCGTATTGGTAGCTGAGTCTGTCCTTTCTTAGAATCTCTGGCTTCTTCAATTCGTGCCTTACGTCGGCAAAGACTCGAAACAAATGTGCAGCAGTCGCATAGACACCTGAAGTAGATATCGGAAAACATGTTCCAATCTGCTCCACAATTTTACCGTCAACTCCAACCCTGAACAATGGAAATACCAGATGATAAAGTGATCGATTGCGCGCGTTTGGTAGATAGGAGTGAGAAAGGGGAATAAGTTTCATCTCATCAGGAAAGAAGCGTCCGTCCGTCCGCTGAATCAAGCAGTTTTCATACAGCAACGTCGGGCGCGGGTCCAGGAACGCCCTTTTCTTGGCCGCTGAGTTTGGCGTGAGCATTCAGTTTCTCGCGTTCCCGGAGTCCGAGTTGTGGGGTTATCAGTCCTCGGTGTCCGAAAAAATATCATCGATTCATGAATTTTGTGTTGAATTAATCATTTACTCATTCCAGAGAACGGCATGGGAAAAGTGATTCTCTTTCAAAAACTGGAGAAAGTGCAAAAGTCAGAACCTTCGAAAGCGATGGCAGCCATTGGTAAATCTCCAACGTTATCCGACATTCAGAGGCTCGGTAAAAGGCTGGAGACAGGAACGACGGAGCGTGAACTACGCGACAGAGCGATCCTTGTTTTGCTCGCAGTCATAGGTATGCGGGCAAGCGAACTACTTTTGCTACGAAAGTCTGATTTCAAACTGCATGATGGCACGCACGTTGTGCAATATCGCAGGCCGAAGCGCAGGGACGTTCATACAGTAAAGCTGTCTATGGAAACACGATCGCGAATTGTTTCGGCAATCGAAACGTATCATGAGGTCGCTGGACTTACGAGCGATCATATATTCTGGAGTCTTCCCAACCATCTCAGAAACAACGCACGTACGCAATTAACGACACGGTCACTTCAACGAATTGTCAACAGTTGGAACATTCGCGCTGGAAATGGTAAATTGATAGCGCCACATGCAATCCGTCACCTTGTCGGCTGGACGGTCTCGAAGCAGAAAGATTTCATTCACGCACAGAAGCTCCTGGGTCATGCCGATCCAAAAACAACAAGCACGTACTACACTGATCCGTCCGTATTTGCTTTTCTAACAGAGCCAACCAATCCATATCCAGACCAGGTTCCCTGATTTCCAGGCGGTCGTTTGCCGCCTGACCCAATTGGAATGCCTTCTGCTGATGACTGTTCAGCGTTTTCATTTCATCCACGCAACCAAAAGAAAGCCGCCAAAGGATTTGTCAAACGTAACCACACATACGACGGGCAGTCGTTTGATTGTGTAATGTCCCATGTCCGGCCTGGACAAGGTTGAATTCTACAGCTTTGCGGAATTCGCGTTTGGGGAAATTATCGAGACTGGAATCTACTCTGCTGGATTCTCGTTGAGTAGATTCGCAGCGAACGATGAAAGTCCGACGAAGTTCTCGATAGGCTGTGCAATGTCGTAAAGATCCGTCAGACAAACGATCTTGTGAACCGGATGATCGTCACCGGTATGTTCTTCGCGTTTTTTGCGAATTCCATCTTCATGAGTGTAGGTCGACACGGTGGGGCCGGATTCCGTTTCATTTTGAATTATGACTGAGTAAACAAATTGCCCGAGGTGTTTCAATAGGATTCGCAAGTTATCTGGTTTAGATAGGGAAATCGATTTTCGAACGTAGTGTGATGAGACATCTGACAAGCATAGGTGACGCTGTGTTCGTTCATCGAACTCCACGAGGAGGTGTAAGATATGCTGGAAATCAGATTTTCTGTCCTGAAGTTCTCGGCACCCATAGCTCTGCTCTGCTTCCAAATGTCTTACCTCAGCGAGATTGTTCTTCAACATTTCAAGCGCGGAAGCTCAGCGGAGAAATGTAAACGCTTTTCTTTGCAGATAGAGAGAAAACGACGTTATGCGATCAGTAAATCATGTGAAACCCTACACGCCAGAGCCCATCGGTTACGACATGGCTTCGCCAAGGCGAATCCCAAAATGTAAATCGGCTCCTATCGCCCGCCGCTTGCATCAATATTAACAGTTGATACGCGAAGGCAACGTCAGGGACTTATGTCGAGGTTGCTTGACAGACCCTTACGAGGGAAAATCTTGAATCATGGACACAAGACCCTGGGAAACAATGATTCGTGTGGAATACATAAATACTAAAAAGCAATTCATTCAGTTGTATGAAACACTCAAAAATGAAAACGCCTTCTACTTCCGGGGACAGGAGAATGAGTGTTGGCCGTTACGAAATGCCCTGCACCGGCTCAAACTTGATCGTAAGAAGAAGGACTTACCTCTTCCGAACGAAATGAAGATGATCGGAGAGTTTATGGACCGTTTGAAATCCAAATGCACAGGACGAAACCTGTGGGACGTAATCGGGGCGATGCAACACTATGGAATACCTACCCGCATGATGGACTTTACAGAGAGCTTTTTGATAGCATCTTTCTTCGCATGCACTGAAGCAAGTTTTTCATCGTGCTCTGGTCGTTTCAACTCTATCGTTTTTGCCGTGAACCGAAAAATTCCTAAGTCTGGGTCCCCGGACGTTTCCTTAAGTGATTTGGCGGAGTTCTCGAAAGAAAAGGAGGTAGATATTTCTTATGCGTTGTTCGTGCACAGAATGGTTAAGCCGGTTCCCAGGGTACGCATACAAGGCGGTGTTTTTCTCTTCATGCACAACCCCTACATAGAGTTAGCGGCAAAGCTATCCATAGAAAACAACTGGTTCGTGATGCGTAAGGAGAAAGGCATTTACGATATCGAGGAACAATGGGCACGATCTACCGGTTTGCTTCTGATTCAGTTTTCGCTGCCAGCACCGGAATTCCTGAGAATTAAGGAGTTTCTCAAAAGTGAGAATATAGACGATGAGCATCTTTTTCCGGACGCACAGGGCAAAATTAGAGGAATCAGCAATAGGATCTGACGCTCATCAAAAAATACAATGGAGGCGAATTCTCCTTGTGGAACCCACCGAACTGGGATAACCTAAGACTAGGATGATTTGAGACTTATGTGGCCGGCCGCCGTTTAATTCTTTTCGCCCCTGAATAGTCGCACATTGGACAAAGGAATGTTATTGGATCATTTCAATTTGTCGGCGAAGTCTTTGTGCAGTCTTTGGGCCATGCTGAGCAAATCTGCATACTTTTTAACATACATGCGACTTTTCTCCAGAGTTAAGATCTTATCGCGCGTATAGAAGTCGTCCTGAATGTCTTCACCGATTATGTAGCCAGAAGCGGAAGTGTAACTTCGACCATTCGGGGCATTTCCGAGCCTTTGGCGCACAAAGGCAACATACTCCTCAAGCTGTGCAAGCTCTTTGACGCCAATCTTTTCCTTTGGACGCTTGAGTTCGACCACATGGATTGTATCGCCAGCTCCTAAGCAAATGAAGTCTAACCTTCGATTGATTGCCGGCTTTGATTCTTCCTCTCGAAAATGATCTTTCAATAGCGTTGAGTAATAGGTTTCATCATAAGCGATGGTCCAGCTCGGATCCAGGATCCAGGGATAGCTGGCCAGAAACTGGTGGAGTTCCGGCACCTCGCGCGCATTGGTTACAATGAGTTTTTCAAGTTGCTCAATCGCGACAAGTCGGCCCTGTGCCACTCGGTACACCTCACGAGCTTCAATCACATCCCATTCGCGGAAAAGTTCAATCACCTTGCGATCATCTGGAGTGGGGTTTTCCGAAATTGAAGAGGCCAGGTCACGAAAAACTTGGTAATCAAATGATTCTTTCATGAAACTCGCCAATTCGATGACGCGTGCATCTGGAAGTTCGCCGTCTGTCGTGAGCGCCTTAATTATTTTGTCCGCAACTGGTTTCTCCGAGCGGGACAAAGTACTCAGCCATTTGGACAAATCTGGATCATTGCGAATCACTTTCTCTTTTTTTTCACGCCTGCTTGCACCCCATGCGTTGGCCATCTTCGTAATCTCAGAGGCGCCCCAAGTTTGAATTGCCTGCCCTGCATCTGAGGGCCAGTCAATTGCCGCCCGATTCGTTAAGACCATATCTTCCGCATCGTCGAGATCGAGAAAGTCGGCGTTGATTTCGCCCAGAATGTAGAACTTCGCCATATTGATCCAACCGCTTGTCGGAGCATCAAAGAATGTTGGTTCCTGAGCCAGTTTGCCACGAACCATTATAACCACACCTGGGGATACGTCGCTCGGCACCTGGTTCTCAAATGCACCAATCCAACCGCTAATTCTCCATTGTTTTGGATCTGCTAGGTCAACATCGTACTCCTGCAGCAATGTACAGCGCGACTTCAGATCGCGCTCTTCCGGTGAAATTGCTGTGCCGTTTAGTTCGATCTGAAAGTCGGGCGAAATGCATGAGAATCGTCGTGCCAGACGTCCACGCAATTGATCAACAGAAACAGCACGCGTGCGAGAAAGATTTCTTAGGATTACGGTTGTCCCAGTTTTCTCGGCGGGAACAGTCTTCGTGACGTATGACGGCTGATACTTAGCTCCTATGGGTGTTGAACGAATCTCGGACAGATTGAGCGTGAATTCAGTTTCGATTCCGTTTTTGCTCGTGGATATTTGAATTATATCGGCTATTCCAAACGAGGCCAGTTTTCCAATACCTTTCCTTCCCATGACAGGGCGTTTGAATCGCGGACTGGTTGCCGTTTGCGGATCCATGCGGCGATTCCTCCCCAGACTTAAGTAAGTGGAGTTAATTTCGGCGAACTCCATCCCGCCGCCATTATCAGTGATTTCAATCTGGGACGAAGCGTTAATCGTGCCGTCTGGGAGAATTATCTTAACTAATTCCGCATCTGCGTCGTAGGCATTTGAGATCAACTCGCCCAAAACGGGAGCGAGGTTAGAGTACATCTTGATCCCGAGGTTATCAATGATCGTCATCTGCACATTCATTTCGAGGGGCGTGTTTTGATTCATGATTTCTTCATTCCTAGTTTGGTTTCGATTATCGCGGCAGGAAACCCATAAAAGGCCCACGGGCTGCTGTCCAATGGACGCGATGTCTGAGCATAGCTATGCCGGTACGAGTCACATTTTCGAACCTAGGCACAACAATCGAAATCGTGGTCCAGCCCGACGAGTCCTGCCAACGAGAATCCAAAAAAAGCAGAGGAATTTTCACAGGATGCACGTTATGAGCAACAGGGCGAGCTATTTCCTGCACGCGTGGATGTAGAACGAGCGGAAGACTTCATCGTTGAGCCGCCGCAATAATTTCAGATAGTTCCAATAGAACGGAAGTGACGCGACAATGAGGAGCAACGGGATTAGGAGGGGGCACGGGTATTTCCTGAGCCACATAACAACGCATGAAGCGACCGCCGCAAGAATCAAGGAATAGGATATGTTCCGATTGAAGCCATAAAGATTCAGGAAGTGCATGCTCCGCGCGAACGCCGAGGGGCACCAATGAGCAATGTATTCGAACGCGAGCCAAAAACGATCGTTAGGATTCCCTCCGTCAATACCGAAGATATGCTTGAATTGCTTGTTGAAAGCTTTTTGAAATTCTGGAGAATACGGTCTGACGAATTTCCTGAAAATAGTGGCCCAGAATCCAGTGGGGGCGTTTTTCAGGAAAAGGTTCCTTCCGGGATAACCCAATGTACGTTCAACAAATAGCCGTTCGCCAAAAAAAGATGAAATTGCTGAAACCAAATGCCCGGTGATGTAGCAAAGTAGGGCGCTCGATACCGAAATAAACCAGGGCGAGCCTTTGACTAATTCTTGCACCGCATGGAAAATTCTCAGTTGCTGCGAACTCCCCCACATGGGCTGTTGATATGCCAGCATTCCCAAAACAAAATGGGTTGCATCGAGACTCAACAACATGGCCATCCAGAAAACCACTCCCGGCAGCAAGTAACCGAAGAAATCATAGAGTGTGAAGGGAAGCGCGAGATTCCCAACTTTCGAAGCTACGTCTTTGTCATCACTCACCGAATACTTCCCTTTGCACGGCAACAAGTGCGCCACCGTCCTTAGGCACTCGCTTTCGCGTGGCGTGTGGCTTATGCACCGTTTATGGATCAGGACTCAGTTGCTAATTGAGTCTCTAGGTAGCCGAATCCTTCAAGATCCAGTTCGAAGGACCAAGGGATGCATTCACCTATTAATTTGGCTTCTGACCCGCGCCTCTGCTTGAGAAAAGCCATAAATTCTTGGTTCTTTGTCTCGGCATTGGAGACGATTTGATAGAATGGATACATATTCATGTAGACCGATTCATCGGTCGCGGTGTTGATCAGCAACAGATGATTACGGTCTTCCGTGATCTCGTTGGTTAAGGTTTCATTCGTGATTTTAGGTTTGTGGCCACGATAAGTTTCCGTTAGAGCCAACTTTTCTTGATTGAGATAAGTCCAGGAACGAATTCGAACTAGATTGTAGTCTTTCAAGAACTCTAAGTCTTTGAGAATTCCACGGAGTAAACTGTAGTACTGACTATGCAATTGTTCGACTTGCCGCTCGGCAAAAGTCGCAGTGTGAGAAATCCTATTCCGAAACTCTTCCTGCGCCGTATGTAGGGACTGAATAGAGATATTACGAAGCTGGGTTAGGAATAGCGAATCTGGAAACGCTTCGATGAGCGCCTTGACGAAACCCAAACGGTATGCTATTGAGTACCCATTGTAGGCTTTTCGTTGGTTTGAGTCGAGTTGCGGCTGGGAGCGATTCAAATTAACAAGATAGTTAGCAAGGCAAACGCTATACAAGAAGTATGTGATTGATTCGAAAACGTCCCGTAGACGGGTAAGCCGTTGGTAATTGTCATGCACGGAATCCAAGTACTGACCGTAACGGTACGCAATTGGATATGGATAGTTGGTCAAGACATCCTGATCTGCGTCATGGATCCTCACGATTTCCGAAATTTCTCTCAGAATCGGTTCAGGATCATCCGTACGTCCCAAGGCTTTCAGCCTGCCAATTTGCTTTTCGATACTTAGGGCTATATGTGCGAATGGTCCGGCGTCAGTAGAATCTGGTTCGTCTAAAACTATGTCCAGCTCACCAAGGTCCCCATTTGTGATGTATGGTTGAGCGCTGCCTTTTTGAAGGCTGAGTATCTCATCGATCGCCGTCGTCGAAAGGTATTTCAGCAACTGCGGAGATGAGATGATGGTGTCGTCCAACAACCTGACACGAATCACATTGCTCGAAAAATACGAAGCTCTCGGAGGATCACTTCGCATGAAGCCGAATTTGATGTTGGCTCCGACTTTCGAGATGAGTATGTCATTCTTCCGCAGTTGGTAGTGTTCCACCTCCTCTGGTGGCGCAATGAACTTTCCCGGATTGGCCAACATGTATCCGGCCATGATGTCCGTAATTGTGAAGAAAGGAAATCCTAGATCGGCCGTTGTTAGATTTTCAACTCTGTACCCCAGGCCGCTGGTAATTTCTGCAATTTCGTATAGTTTCTTTATTTGCATAAATTTAGTCAAAAAGGGCGCATAACGTGCTAATAGCGGAAGTTATGCGTAATTCCGCGTGCCTTTTAGTTTGAGTGGACCTTAAGGAGATCCCATTGTTGAATCTGTGTGATAGAGAGGGAAAAACGGCGATTCATCCAGCGAGTATCCGGCGTAGAAAGACTCTCGATGTTGGGCGGCAAATCCGCCCAATTGCGCGGTCCCTTGTATTCGGACAGTTTATCAAGAAATGCCGGATTCTTGGCATCACCGAAATCAATGATGCTGCACACTTCGAAAAGATTCGACTCGATGCGTTTGATCCATGGGGTTGCCCGTCCCAACGTTGAACCAAGTTGAGCCGCGACACGCGCCAGCTCAAGCATACCGAGGGCGTTCGGATTAAACTGTTTAATGCTGTCATAGCATTTTCGTCGAACGCTCGTGCCCCAAACGACTGCTAAACCATGGACAATCAGTTCCCAATGGGGCGAATCTGAGCGAGGCTCACCACGCCAATAGGCTCGAACTGCGTCAGGTTCTGGAAGACCGGAATCATGAGAGATGACAGGCTTTGTTATCCAGTCTGCGTCGAGTTTCGATATAAGTTTTGCAGATACTCCAACTTCTGTGAGATTGTCGAAGATGAAATGTGCGCCCCAGCTTTTGGCTCGGCGGGCACAATCTAAATCAGGGAAGAAATACAGGCCGCGCAATCTGGAAACTGCGTTTGGAAATTCGGTTTGGCGAATGCTCTCAAAGTAGAGTTCATGGGCCAAGCGTTGGTTGTTGATCGCGGACACAATCCCGGCAAGCATGAAGCTTGGATAAATCATATCCGGTGTATCAAAAATCTCTGAGGAGTACAGTAAGCCGCGATAAGTTTCCCAAGCGGCTAACGGATGATCCGGGTCGACATAGACGTAAGCCATGAACTCTTTCATAGGCATGCGGAATTATGCGCGATTAGGTTTCGCAGGGGATCTGTTTGCGATTCAATTTGTAGACTACTTCCTTTAGTTCAAACTTGAGCTCGCGGAGTCTATATAATTTGGACGAACCGCCTATGTAATCAACGTGATCGTCGAACAGGGCAACGTTTAGACCAGAACCAACTGAGCTGGGATAACGTATGCCCAAGAAGCCCAAGGAACGGCAAAGCTGAGCAATGGAAATTGTTAAATCATAAAGATGCTGCTCCTCCGGTACTATAGGGGTAACTACAAAGGCCTGCAACGCCTTTAAGAAAGCAAAAGTAGCCAAATCTCTGGTATTGTTGCAGAATTTGTAGAATGGAATTATCGAAAGATCTATGAGCTGGATATCGTCTTTGAGTGAGAATTTCCCAACAGACACGTAGTGTCCTGGGTGCGGGCGCGTTTCTGCAACAGCCGTCTTCAGATTGTCCGCCGCGTAAAACACAGAGACTTCCTTGGGGTTAAACTTGCCGGCTTTTGAGATCCCCGCCGGGGATCGATCAATAGCAGAACCTTGATAGGGTGTTCTCACTGTTGCTTTATTCTGTATGGATTCGTTGCATCCTATCCTTGCCCGAAAAAAAGTCCGGCCCTTTTTTAACTTGCAGCGTATTCCCGGCAGATGCTCGGAAAGGTTGTGAGTCAATATTTTCTCGAACGAATCTCTTTCGCCCTGATCAAAATGAATTCTTAGACGCCGCCAGTCCGCAGAGAAATCTTTCAACGGAAGATCAAAAGCCCCTCCCAAGTTTTCCTCAGATGCGAATATTGGAATATCGTTATGTTTCCGTTCAAGGGCGCATATTTCCATAAGGGGCTGAGGGGTCCACCTGCCGAATATCTTCCGCTTCTGGTAAATATTTTGAATGCTCAAACTTGGGAGAGTTGGCAATATGAAATTCTCACCCTGCAATAATCGTTCAAGGCCTGCTCTGTCGTCGTATTCAAATTCGGAGTATTCGAAGCGGATAATTGCACGCATTAGATTTTGCAAAAGAGTGTGATTGGTCAACGGAATTGAATCGGATGTCTCGCCACATATGACGCATTTCTTTTCCTCCTTGCGAAGGGACTCAAAGTACCTAATTATTTCTTCGTGTTTTAAGCAATTCTTACAGACATACCAACCCATGACCTTAGAGTGAGAGTGTTCAGAGACCATGGATTTCCCCTATTTCCATCTGCTTCGATGACTCGTTGAAAACCGCTTGAAAGAATTTGAAATCCGAACGATTCTGTTTGCGGCATTTCTCTTGGATTACCTCAATGATTTGCATCTTCATTGGTACGGACGTTTTCATTCCAAATACTATGGATTCGAGGTCTGAGAATTCATAGGAGAGTTTCCGGGCGACCTTTTCGGAATGCAAACCAAGGATGTCGGTTAAGATAACACGAGACTCCTTCTCGTACGCCCAATCGGGAAGTTTGATTAGAAAGGATTGCATATATTTCTCCCAGTAGTCTTGCTTCCAATTGCTCTTTGAATCATCTAAAATTTCTGCCATTGCTGACCGGATACCTGTTTCGTCGGTAAACCACTGGTTCATTAATTGACCAACAGTGAGCCGACCCAACGATGCAAAGAAGTTTTGTTTGGGAAACGCGCTGGAGTAGTTGACGTGCTTTAGTGGGAAAGGTCTTTTTTCATAGATTTGGCGGTCAGCACCGCTGGTTCCCACAATGCCGTATAGTGTTAAGACATTGTGGCCACTTCGAACAGTGTTTTTGAACTTTAACGCAACACCCTTATGGCTGTCCCCGTAGTGCGCCCAAACAACTGGATTTGTACAATTGTCCATGAAGCAGGCAACGTAAGAATCTGGATACGTAAGTTTTTCTATCTGTTTCAAGTATGCAGACGGAAACTCATTGAAAATAAAGTAGCGTTTGAAGGAACCGTTAGCGGCTTTCTCCATCCGAGCAAATGTCAAATCCCGATCTTCCAGGATATGATTAAATACACGCGCCAATGTTGCGAATGTTTCGGGACCCTTAGCCTCCTGATGAGCAGCCTTCCATAGGGGAAGCAGTTTGGTTAACATATCGTCAGAGGGCGGAAACGTGGTTGCTGGTGGAGGTTGTAAATTGCGCTGTACATGGATCTTGAGGATCGCATCTAACGCAAGAACGTGCAATAGCCGGAGCACGAAGTACACTTCGTCGCGATTCAAGCCGTCTTGTAAGGAGCTGAGGAATCGAATAAGGTCATCCATTCCAGAGTTGCTGAAGAAAAGAGTCTTGATGTCATGAATCATGTCTCGGTATTCTTGAGCGGGTAATTGTTCCTCGCTCCAAAAGACCGGAATGTCCTCTGCGGTGAAATCCTTCTGACCGGAACTGAGTTTGGTAAGGGTTATCGTTGCTTCCAAGCAAAGAAGGTAGTGCCTCAGTTGATTCTTCCAAAGTATCTCATCTCCTTTCCAGAAGAACTGTCGATATCCCTCCATAGGATCGTTCAGTGAGGCGATATCTGAAAAGAATATTTCTTGGTTCTCCAATTCACCGTATTCAATAAGATGCCTGACCTTTCGAAATCGATACATAGTTATTCTCCATTACAGGTTTTCGAGTTTCGTAAATAGTGCTGCGTCGTTGGGCCCCGAAGTATTATCGAGAGTTTGACGATGATAACAAGTTCGATGCAACTCGCACAGTTTCACAACTGGGTGTTATGGAGCCTAGCAGATCGCGAGAAAGATGCTTAGCCGGAGTTAAGAGCTATGTGGAATTCCACATAGCTGATCCAAACAGTGAATTACTGGCAACGCTTCCCGCACTCTTCTGCCACCCATTGAAAAAGCACACCGCCGCTCTTTCCGCGGTAACACCCGGCGAACCTGTTAATAGCGTTTCCGTCGTCGCGCTTTGACTTCATCAATTCCACGACCGCGGCACGGCTGTCATCGCGTTGCCACTTGTTGAGAGCAAGTTGTACGCTTCCAAACTCCTTGGCTAGTGCGTCTCGAATATCTGCTCTAACTTGGCCCTCGTCGCAAGAGTTTGAGCACGGATCAGAGCCATCATCGATGACCGGACACATTGAGCAATAAGCGGAACAGACCTCCTCGCCACCAGTAGGAATACAGAGATCTGGTCTGTTAGGTTTTTCAACAAAGTTACAGGCTGTCCAATCCAGTTGGCGATCCTTCATACCAATGTCTTTTTTCTTGCAATTGAAGGTTCCGAATCCGAACAGGGCGAACAGGAGTAGGGCGACCGTGCCATGGTGCCAAATCCTGAGGTCAGTAAATTGCTTTCGAGGAACTTGTTGCATAGGGTACTCCAAGATTATTGTTTTAGGAAATGCTACAGTTGGTTGCCCATGAAGCACACTTATTGCGTTCTAAATGGCGCATAACGGGACGGGTGCAAAGTAAACAAAACCCGGCAGTTCATTTAGAACAAGCACTACTCTTCCGCGCTGCCCGGAAAAAGGACCACATGAAATCGGTTTGAGTATACTTCCTCCGCCCAGTGGCGACATCATAAAAATCATTCGGGTCCGGACGACCTGTCCAACCGAATATTTGCAAACCCATTTCGCTTTGTTCGGGTTTACCAGGATCCAAAAATACAATCGTTTGCCTCGGAAAGATGGGCAACCGGTTCGCCTTGTCAGAGGTTTTTGGGCCAATCGTAGCATGTGCATGGCAACTTACACACGAGGAGCTGGCCTGAAATCCTTGCTCAATTTGTGTATTCGAGAGAAGCGTTCCCCTACCCGCTAGGTCCGTGAAATCTGTTTGGGTTCCTCGAAGGCGGTAGTATTGCCATTTTGTGTTAGCAACCGACCCTGGTAAGCGTGTTCCGCCCCGTGTGTGTCGATCAAAGTACAAAATACCGTTCGTCTCCGGCAATGGATTATCAACGTGTTCGAACGTTGACCAAAACCACTGGGGCAAATCTTTCGTAATTATGTGCAAACCGGTCAGGCCATATACTTTATCACCAATGGTGGCCATATGGTATCGTTTTGACCCAGCCTCGACAGGGGTTAGCAATCTCCAGGCACCCTTAACCTCGCGAGCTGCCACAGGTAAATCGATCGGCTTGTTCTCCTTATGAAATTTCTCCTGGCCATCAATTGTAAATAGATCGTTCTGCACAATGAAATCGAAAGCTGCCTTGTTCATTCGCGTCTCGTTGCCAAGGGGATTCGAAGCGTCGATCAGAATGTGCGCCGGCGTCCCAGTTGGCCGACCAAGAGCCAATTTGGCTTTTGTTGGATCTAAGCCACGCCTCAATTTGGTCGGATCTTTACTTTGTTCATCGTCCCAGTTCTCCCAAGATGTTGGTTTGCAACCGTTCGATGTGAATACGTTCCTTGCGAGCTTCCAACTTTCCCAAACGGTGATCCCGGGAGTGCCTAGCGCCTTCGTGGAGGCCACACCTCGCCCCTTCTCCATGTCAGCTGGAACGTTCAGCTCCATAAAGATATCCCACGCATACTTGTCCGGATTGTTCGCAGCCTCAATATTACCGCTGCTTTCAGACCGGAGTATTCCGATCGGAAATGAAAATAGTACCAAAAAAATTATCTGTTTCATACTTCCTCCGTCGTCCTTGGTGGTCGAAATTCCATTTTCCCCATCGCCGCCGCACCTGCTCGGACACAGCTTCGCCAAGTGAGTCCCAGGCAAACGCGCGCAGCAGCTTCCTGGTTGGGCTAAAATTCCTGTCAAGGACCATATCGATTTTTATACTCATCGCCAGAAGAAAATATCGATATTCGCCGATTTGAGGTATAGTCCTTCCTCCGCAGGAGGAAAAAAGCGATTGATCGAAAGAGCAATGGGCTATTCTTATGGCGGGGCCCGTATGAAAAATCATCGAAACGTGAACCGGAAAGACAACGATTCAAAACTGGAAGATTCGACGCAGCGAGCTGAATTAGAAGTGATCGCCAGTCTCTCCGGAAGTATTCGCGGGATATTTCTCTTATTGGTCTCGGCGCAAGTCGACTGTTTGATTACTTCGGCCGGCACAGATTTCGAATGCCAGGAGACAACGTATTCTGAGGAGCACAACGCTTGGACTGGGAAGTTCCTCTGCCTTGGCGCATGGAAAATTGACTGAGGTCGTATGATGAATGCATCGGAGAATTTGGTAAAAATGCTGCAAGAGGCTGCTAAGTTGGAGCACAGCCTTCTCAACTCATACTTATTTGCCGCCTGCTCATTGAAGAGCATGCCTTTTGAATTTCGAACGCTGGACAACGGGAGACAGAATCAGCGGCGTGCGCTCCATTTTGAGAAGGCTCGCCGCTGGAAACAAAGCATACTCAGTGTCGCCCATGAAGAAATGCTCCACCTGCATTATGTTCAATGCATGCTAAGGGCTCTTGGTGCCAGCCCATTTTTCGCACTTCCCGATCTCGACGCGACGGGTTCTTGGATAATCCCCAACTGGGATATCAATCGTGGGGATCCTGGCGCAACGGCAGGCACCACCGTCCCGGTTGAGACCTTCTCACCGGACTTGCTAAAGCAGTTCCTCCTCTTCGAGTCGACGGATTCCCTTCAGGACGCAAATCCGTTTAGTGATACTATTCTCGCGCTGTTTCGGCAATTGTCCAACTTTGAACTCGATCTACATCTTGAAAGCATTCTTCTTGGAGTCACAGATGACTCCAAGAGAGAATGGCTGAAATCAAAACTCAAGCACATTTACACGGAGCTCTTGCCTGATCAACAAGAAGCGGAATTAGATACTGTTCCGGCGGATGCCCAAATGGCTGAAGTTCTTGAGGATTTCAAGTATGTCCGCTTCCAATCTATCGGGGAATTCTACAGGAAAGGAATTCTTCCTCTGTATGAGCAGGCTTTCGATGAGGGGCAGGTAGTGAATTCAAACCTGGCCTTCAACAACGAAATTCTCGGCCCAAAAGCGGCGGAGGGTTTTCTGCCAATTGGTCCAGTGTATCGCAGCAAGAACTTCACAGACTACTCAAAAGCCAACGCGAGTAATCCCCTGAGGCACTTCAAGAGTGTAAAAAATATTATTGAGGAAATAATTCAAGAAGGCGAGGGTTTTGCAAACTTCGAAAAAATGGCAATGACACTCCTTGCAAAAGTCAAGGATTTGGGCGGCGCTAGGCCTTACCTGGACAAATGCAATGCGGATCGAAAAGAGCGCCGCAATCCGAAGTATACGTCCCCTGACTGGCTGGCCAACGCCGAGCTCTGCAGACAATCTCATCTATATAAGTTCGCCATGATTTACGTAGATATGGAAATGGAGGAGCGCTTGGCCAGGGACGCCGGAGTTGCATTCTCATTGAGCCGAAAACCAGCCCAGCCGGACCGTGATCCCGCATTCAGAAAACTACTGATCGATTTGCCAAAACAATTCAATGCTTGTTATCTCGTAATGCTTATCTGGCTCTCACGGATCTACGAAATCAAGGAATGGGAATCAGATAGAGACCGACGCTATGCGATTGAGATGATTGCGACCTGGCCACTCATGTCCCTTGCGATCAGACCATTTCTTGAATTAGCATCGTTTTTTCCTATTGATCCAAAACAATTATTCCGCTTTGACAAGGACTCGTTGCCAGCCCTCCCCACTCACGCACGCCAATTGACGAGCTATTTTCAAACCTCTGACCGGAGTGAATCAATAAACAAAGCTATCGACTATCTGGCCATGCATACTCTAACGGATGCCGCAGATTGGGCGAAGGAACAGATCGATGCCGTTGGATCCACGATGAGTGAACCCGAAGTAAAAAACATGATCGTAACCCGATTGAAGGCGCTTTCCCAACTCACTGAATTCGAAAAACAATTTCCGTTTCGGGAACATGGAGGTTACTCGAATCAACTTCCAGATCGGAGTTTTCAGCAGCAATTCCCAGACGCCTCGGATTTTAGCGAGGATCCGTCGCAACTGAAGGCGATTTTTGAGAATTGTCTGGTTCTCAAACTTCGGTTCAGTGGGTTTGGCTTGGTCCAGCTCGCGACGGACCCTGACCCACCATCAGATGAGGTTGGCTGCTCGGGCACTCACATGCTTCATATGGCTGATGGGAATGGAAAATTTGATCGGGCCCTCGTCTGGCAGACAGATAGTACATCCATTGTCAGAGGGCCATCGGGAGGAACCCTGCCCCCGATAGGAGTGAATCTCGTGGATGCCACACTACAGATCACCAATAAAACGGCAAACGCGGGATATGTCCCAACGCAAATCATGCGGTCAGTGGGTGCGGTTCAAACCGACGGTATCCAACAGGATTTACAAATTAGCGGATTGATTGACCTCCTTCGGCTCCTTCCGAAAGAAATATCCCCAGGTGAGGTTCCCATCAAGGTGAACCTGCTGGAAAAGGACGGCGTCAAAGCTTACCTGTATGGTGACAATCACTTGGTCTCAAAGGATGGTGAGCCCATTGATCCTTTTATCATATCAATCACGGATGCCTCCTCCTTAAATATTTTTCAAAGGGAGATATTCAACAATGGAAAAGATATGCGCGAAATGTCGCCTCTGCAGCGATTGAACACGGCCCGGTGGCCTACGGGTTTTGAGCCCGGTGTTGGAAGCATGCCGACCTGGGTTAAAGATAGCTT
Organism: Spirochaetia bacterium; assembly: GCA_021413825.1. Lineage (GTDB taxonomy): Bacteria > Spirochaetota > Leptospiria > Leptospirales > Leptonemataceae > JAEUSB01. Next base: position 94,874 of record JAIOPQ010000015.1, read on the forward strand.
ACCGCGTAGCTACACTGACCTCGTTTTCGATGAGAAGTTTCCACTGTCGTACTTAGACAATAGAACCGCAACGCTTTCGGCTGAGTTGGACCATTTGCTCGCCAGCAACTCTCGAGACGAGAAAGCAATCGATGACATCGCTTCGACCGCGGAGAGATTGCTTTTGGTGACCATACCAAGAAGCACGACGGTCGCCTGGCTGACCTTTCTTCTAAACTACGGGCATTCGGTCAGTGGTCCAATCAAGTCGAATGAAACAGATAACCTTTTTTACAAGGCTATTGAGAGTGCGTTAAATATCAAAGTGACTTGCGACTTCAAGGAGGATGATAGAGAGAAACCGAACTCTAGATGGGTGATGAAATACACCAAGGGAATCATGGACACAGATGCATTAACTGATCTTGTGTATGGTGAACTCTACATCCCCCTGAAGCTCATCCCGAATGGGAGACCCTTTTCGATTTCCAAGGAGTGGAAATTTGCTGCCGGAATGAGAGGAGTGCTTGGCCCGTACGCTTGTGATTTTACTAAGCCATTCTGGGCGCAATACCAGATTAGTGACCGAGTGCGAACAGTGACTCTGGCTGATGGCCTTCAATTGAATGAGACACTGATTGAACAGCAAGAGCATTCATACACTTATTCTTTGGAGGGAGTAACTGGTATTTCGCAATACAAAGGAAGTTTTCACCTGGTAGAACTACCCAATGCGATCGCCTTAAAATGGGAATCGACCTTTGAATATACCAGCGCAGAGAGTTTCCTGCAAATGACCACCACAATCGGCCAATTCATTGAATCGATAACGGCCGCCTTACAATCCCATTTTTCCCCAAAATGAAAAACTTAGGCTTACCTTTTCTTGTTAGCGCATTGATTGTTATCCTCACGTTTCTGGTCTTCAGAGATATGGAGATGTATTTCTCAAATGAACTCCACGGCCTCTCGAATCATAAGCTCGCATTCGCCGCTGCAAGTTTCCTCATCCTGGCGTCTGATATCATTCTACCCGTGCCGTCGAGTATTGTTATGTACGCGAACGGATATGTCCTGGGTGTAATCCCAGGCTCAGCGGTCTCCTTTGCAGCTCTGGCGGTTGGGGCAGTGATTGGATACTTTCTCGGGAGAATAGCGTTCGAAGGTTTTAACAAAGAGCAAAATCCGGACGCGTCCAGGTTACTGGCGAAGTATGGGTCCTTGGCCATCCTCATGACACGTGGAGTCCCGATCGTAGCTGAGAGTATCTGCATTGTGTGTGGCTATAATAAGATGCCATTTCTGCAATACTTGTCCCTTAATATCATTGGATTTGTGCCCCTTTGCCTACTCTATGCCTTTTGCGGTAGCATTGGATATGAACAAAGCATCTTTCTGTTCTCTTTTGCTCTTTCCATTATCATCTCAGGAGGGTTTTGGTTTCTGGGTAAGCGTTTCCTTCCAGAAAACAATCCGGATAAAGGGAAGGCGCCCTAAGGCGCCGATGGACTTGTAGAGCGACGTCAGACTAGTTCGAGGACTGGCGCTAGCGGATAATGCTCTGATCTAGGGCGGCCACTTCCCAGCTTTGAGCTTCGGCAGCCACGTTCTGCTCCGCAGCTTGTTGAATGGTGGCTGTCAGCGCGTCCACCGATCCTTGAATTCGTTCCCTGGAGTAATTAAATGAAGACGGCCCCTGTTCAGCAGCCGTGATATTATCCGGTTCTAATTTCATGTCAGTTTCCCCACTCTCTGCAGATTGTTAGAGTATATGTCGTGTGCTTCATCAAACTCTGAATAGCGTATTCTCATCTTTTCAAGCAAATCAACAAGGGATTCGTCGGGATATCGGAAACCGAGGACCCTGGATAATGTACCATGAGGAGCGAATTCTGACCAGCATTAATGCTTTCGGTAGCATCGAGAATCAATTCACCACAGGCCTTACCGCTGGCATAAAGGGCGCGTGTGGAAAGCTCTGCGACCCAGATGAACTTGGGCAATGGCAAATCTAGAAGGTGCTTGGCGAATAATCGATTCGAGCGGGTCGCTCGAAAACTTTTGTATTTCCGCGAGGACGTCAGAAAGATGCGCAACACGAGTGGGTTTTCCAGGGAGAGTTTATCGTCCATCTTAATGCCATGATCTGGACTGGACAAGAAAGTGTGAAATATGTCCGACGCTTGGGCTGCTTCGAGATGAATTCGTTTGTACAGCGGAACGATGATGTATTTGATTCTAGATTCATCCACACCAGGAATGGGTGCAGAGAATGAACTCAATTCAAACGGAGAAAGGTTGTCATTCATCATAACGTAATCATCTGGAATCGCATCGACAATACATAGACTGCCCGTGTTCCTTGGAGCTCTATTTGTAATGTCATTCGCTTTATGGCCAACAAAGACGACAGCGTGGTTATATGGTTTTCCATTCTGCCCGCCCGTAATCCCAACAATAATAGGAATTCCCGATTCCACATAATAATGAAGTATTCGATGAAACTTACCATCAGGATAGAGTTCCTGCGTGCTGGAAGCGTTTGTAAACCTGCTATAAACTTTGGGGGAAAAACCCATCTCTCGCAATACCGAAGTGATTTGCATGTAGTTTAAACCGGTAGACGGGATCGTGCGTTCAAAGCTGGTCCTTTTTACAAGAGCCTGGATTTCACTGGGGGACGATATCTTGTATTCAGGATAACGATGACCATAATAGTCCGCGATAGACCAGAGCGTGGTCTCGGCACATGTCATCATCTCGCCATCCTGAGACGCAAACGGGTACGATTGAAACGCAATGTGGACTCCCCGAATCACGACTTCGTACTCGGTAAGTCTGACGTACATTTCAGGCAGGTTCAGTTTTCTTGCATCCAAGAGCAGACGACCGAACGGTCGCCTCAAATCCCGAAGGATTGCAAGCCCCACAAAGCTTTCTTGAATTCTCTTCTGACCTTCGACAGAGAAGAAATCCTCCCATTCGATATCGATGGATTGAAAAATCGAGAGCCTGATGCAGTCTCGAGACACGGGAGAATGCTTTCCGGAAAAGTAAGCATAGTATGTGTCACGAAAAAAGTAGTCCACATAGGGGTCCTCAACGAGGACCGTTGCGGGCAAAGGAATCCTGGTAATCATGGCCTTCCAGGTTTCATTTTTTACGAGGTCGGCTGTCTTTACTTCTCGTCCCAGGTCACTCCAATCGACCTGGGACGAGATCCTATACAACTTGTCCTTTGTCGCGCGAGAGATTTCTCCTGTTGACGCCATGGTGCAACAATGAGACATAATATCCCAAATCACAATTCTTTTTTAATCACCAATCGGACGCAAGCGGGCATACCCGCCAATCGATTTGAAGATGAACATAGTCTCTAACAAAGAAGGGCACGAGCAAGGGGGACAGCCCGGGAGTGTGTACTCACATATTGTTTGCGGTCATATGCGAATCAAGATCGGCCCCATAGAATCGGTAATAGGATTTGTTGCATGACATCAATTTCTATTTTTAAGTGAAAATACCGCAAAGCTTTTGGTGTGTAAGAACATATCCTGCATGACTGAAACCGTGTGACGCCTGCCTTCGAAAGGTCGCATAACGTTACCAAGCCGGTCGACCTAAATGGTCCGATATCAGCCTGTGAAGGATATGCCACACGGGAGTCTCTATCAAGACACTTACTTGACAACCCGCAAGGAGTAATTCATTCTCGTCCGCCCAAACTCCACAGCGGGCTTAAGAATGAGAAAGAATCACTCAAAGGAACTCAGTAAATCCACCTGCTCTACCGTGCATAGTTCACCCCCACATTCCCCAAAGGTAACCCGGCACGCGCGCAGCGGCAAGCCGCTGCTTGTAGTGCCCCAAATCCTGGAATCCAGTGACGATCTCCAAAACACCAAATATATAAACGCGCGTCAGCGCTTCTCGCTAAAGC
>JAIOPQ010000019.1 GCA_021413825.1 Spirochaetia bacterium
GAGCGTGCCATCCTTGCGTCTCAGGATCAGTATGATCGCTGAAGCGAAGCCTGGCTTAGTAGAACGGATAAAGCGCGAGGTTCGTCGAAATTCACGTTACAATATTTTTCTCAGCCTGGTTGGAATAAACATTCTGGCCATCGCTGTAAACATTGCGTATTTTCAGCTAAATCTTAAAGAATCTAAACTATCGGTCTCGCTCATATTCTTTGCAATAAACATGGTGACCGCCGTTCCCCTGGCATTTTACCTTTATCTCCGGCGCGAACGGCCAATAACTCAAGCCATTCAGAGTATTAAAAATGGACTGCCAATCGATCCAGCAGCGCTCGAGCTGGGTAGATTTAAGCTCATGCGACGCCCGCGATTCGCGGCCATCCTGGTGTTTACAACCTGGTTTGTGGCGGGTCTTGTTCAGGCCACTGCCTGTTACTACCTGGACCTACTGGGCTTGCGCGGCAGCATTCAGATTTTTCTTGGGATTAGTATAGTAGGTAACCCTCTGGTTTCACTGTTGTGCTATTTATTCGTGGAGATCACTTCGCGAAACGACATGCGGGTTCTTGAAATCAACATCACGGAAGATACGATTGTTTTTCCAGTTTTCCGTAAGATCGTATTTACCGTTAGTTTCTTTTCTATCCTACTGATTCTCTTGATGGTGAGTTTCTTCTACGGAATCTTGCGAGAAATCAATCCTGATTTTGGTTGGAATGAATACTCGCATTACATTGTGCGCATGGAGGTTCTCTCCGGGGTAGCAATCGGTTACCTGATCTTGATTACTTACATGGTGGCTCGCTCTATAACCGCTCCCCTGAAAGAAGTTGTTGAGGCTATGCGACGTGTCCGCGAAGGCCAGGTAACTACTTCTGTTCATGTTACGTCGACGGATGAGGTTGGCGTGCTTGCAAAGGGTTTCAATTTGATGACACGCGGCCTTGCAGAACGCGAAGTAATCAAGGGTCTATTTGGAAGATACGTTTCTGCGGAGATTCGCGACGCAATCCTTTCCGGCGGAATGGAGCTGGGTGGCCAGGAAGTTCAGGCCACAATTCTATTCGCGGACATTCGCGGCTTTACAAATCTTTCCGAATCACATGACGCTGCCCGCGTGGTTGAAATGTTGAATGCCTATTTTACTGAAATGGTAAAAGCAATCATGTCCAACGGTGGCGTAGTGGATAAGTTCATGGGAGATGCAGTAATGGCCATCTTCGGTGCTCCAATTAAACGACCGGATCATGCGCAGTGTGCGATCAAAGCGGGCCAGGAAATGCTACAGCGTCTTGAAGCGCACAACTTTATTCAAGAGGCTAAGGGCGAGCCGTCGTTTGACATTGGGATTGGGATTAGCACAGGACACGTAATTCTCGGCAACATTGGATCGGATGACAGAAAAGAGTTCACAGTCATTGGTGATACTGTCAATACTGCCGCCAGGCTTGAAGGCCTGACGCGATCCCTGGGGCGTAAAATTCTCTTCTCAGAAGAAACGTGGAAAGCTTCATCCAGCGGGATTTTTGTAACGGACCATGAGTTGAAAGGGAAGGAAAAGCGCGTCGGCGTGTATTCTGTTTAGCATTGGGGTCGTGTGGTTTTAGCTTGCCAGGTTCCCGGGTTGTTTGCTTCTCTGATTGTACTTACTGAACTTCGAGGAAAGAAATGAGCGAAACTGCAAAGTTAATTATCAAGGGAAAGGAACTGGAGCTTCCAATCATCGTTGGTACTGAAAACGAAGTAGCCGTCGATATTACAAAGCTTCGCGCTGCAACTGGCGCAATCAGCATGGATGATGGTTACATGAACACGGGTTCGTGTTCAAGCGCGGTTACGTTCCTTGACGGGGAACTTGGAATTCTGCGCTACCGCGGTTATCCAATCGATCAGCTTGCGCAGCAATCCACGTTTCTTGAAGTTGCATACCTTTTGATCTACGGTGAGCTGCCGGACGCAAAGCAGTTTGAAACGTTTCGCACCAACGTTACACGCCACACACTTATTCATGAAGACCTTAAACGACTCTACGATGGCTTCCCAAAGGATTCGCATCCGATGGCCATTCTGAGCTCAATGATTTGCACTCTATCCGGCTACTACACTGATTCAAGCGATCCATTGAATCCGCGCCATCGCGAAATTTCAATGATGCGTCTATTAGCCAAGACTCCTACTATTGCAGCATATTCGTTTAAGAAGTCCGTGGGACAACCGTTCGTGTACCCGCGCAACGCGCTCTCTTATGTAGGGAACTTTTTGAATATGATGTTCTCTGTCCCTGCAGAAGATTATGAAGTTGATCCAATCGTTGAAAAAGCACTGGATCTACTCTTGATTCTCCATGCGGACCATGAACAAAACTGCTCTACGTCAACAGTCCGTCTGGTTGGATCTAGTCGCGCAAACCTCTATGCAACTATTGCAAGCGGCGTATGCGCCCTCTGGGGTCCGCTGCATGGCGGAGCAAATCAAGCTGTAATTGAAATGCTTGAGCACATCCGCGATGACGGTGGAAACGTAAGCAAGTTTGTCGATCTGGCAAAGGATAAGAATTCCACCTTCCGCCTCATGGGCTTTGGTCACAGGGTTTACAAAAACTTCGATCCTCGCGCGCGCATTATCAAGAAATCCTGTGATGAGGTCCTGGCAAAATTGGGTGTGAAAGATCCCTTGCTCGATATTGCAAAGAAGCTGGAAGAGGCCGCATTGACTGATCCGTATTTTGTTGAGCGTAAACTCTATCCAAACGTGGATTTCTATTCCGGCATTATCTACCGTGCAATTGGAATTCCAACTGAAATGTTCACTGTAATGTTTGGCCTGGGCCGTATGCCGGGATGGATTGCACAGTGGAAGGAAATGATTGAGAATCCAGGCACTAAAATCGGTCGTCCAAGGCAGGTTTACACCGGTTCTCCAGCTCGCGACTACGTCCCAATCGCAAAACGCTAATTTTTTTGCTGCATTCGCAAAAACTCATTGCGAATGCAGCAAACCTTCGTCTAAATCAAGCACATAAAAACTCAGGAGCTGTTCATGATAAAGGGTGTTAATGAGATTCTTGCACAATTCAAACCGGACGATTATTCCGTAAAGATCTGCTCTAATCTGTTTGCTGTGGTTCCTTTTGCGCCACCGTTTCAGTTCTACAATTCTATTGATGGGGCCGCCAGCCGTCTCGGAAATCCAGGTGCGTTAGCCCAGGCCAATCAAATTGCGGGAACAGAAGACGTTCAAAAAGCCGTCTGGGTTGCAGATGCACTTGATACAAGTGACAAGCTCATTGCTGGATATGCTGGCGTTAAAAATCTGTTGTCACTCTTTTCTGACACGCCAAAGGCCAGGACGTTTGAATCGGATCCGCAACAGGCAACGGATGCTGCGCTGAAGGCTCTCGGCCTTGCTTATATGATCTATCGCTTGTTTCCAGGATCCGTTGCTGAGAAGGCAAAGCACTTCATGGAAGTGCCCGCAGGTCAGGAAGTTGGACTCTACTTCGCTGTGGCTGAAGTCACGCTCCCATTTGCGGATAACGTTGCAGAAGGCGGCGCAGGACTTGTTCAAAAATTAGTTTCCAAACACAAGGGAGACATTGAATCCAAATTTGCGCAGTTCGCGGGCGGAGACCAGGTATCAAATGCCGTGAGCATGCTTGAGAACCTGGTTAAACCCCTGGACGAATACGTAAGTAAAGCCAAACAATATGCAAATCCAGTAGCGGATAAAATCAAACAGTACCTGCCGTCCGCAATGAATCTTGCTGATTCAGCAACCGGTATGCTTGCATCTGGTGTGGACTTGATGCCAATCTGGAGTTTCCTTGGTGGTCGTTTGGCCGCAGAAGCCTGTGTATATCGCGCAAGCAAAGGAATTTGATTAGAAGAAAGTCAAAAATAGCCGCAGATGTATACAGATTGGCACAGATGGGAATGTAATTCCTGTTTGGATTTGCACAGTGTGCATCTGTGGTTAATTTCCTGGTTTCAGAAGTACGCGATTGCAATGCCGATTGCGTTTGTTCCCGCTGCTATCGAGCCATTCGCAGTAAGTACGCCGGTTGTTTGATTCAATGTGAACATTGATACGGTATTAGAAGCACCGTTAGTCGCGTAGGCAAACTTGCCACCCGGTTCCACGGCAAAGCCCTGTGGTCCAGATCCGGCTCCTGCAGCGCCATTCGCAGTTAGAACGCCTGTAACCTGATTGATCGTATACATTGATATATTGTTGGTGTTGAAGTTTGCAACAAATCCAAATTTTCCTGTAGGATCTATGGCAAGCCCGCCAGGACCTGTACCGCTTGCGATCGCACCAATTGAAGTTAGAACGCCGGTCGTCTGATTAATTGTGAACATTGAAATGTCGTTGGATGAATTGTTTGCAACATAGGCGAACTTACCCGTCGAGTCTACACCGACACTCATTGGATTGCTGCCGCAGCCAATTGTGCCGTTGCCAGTTAAGGCGCCCGTTGTCTGATTGATTGTAAACATCGACACGGTATTTGATCCATTGTTTGCAACATAGGCGAACTTGCCTGTTGGATCTACTGCTACGCCCAGGGGACTGGTTGCCGTTCCGATTGTACCGTTTGCAGTCAAGAGGCCAGTAGTCTGATTGATGGTGTAGATCGAAACGCTGTTTGCCCCGTTATCGACTGCGTATAGGAACTTTCCGGTGGGATCTACAGCCAGGCCCTGCGTGCTTGCGCTCGCTGCAATGGCGCCGTTCGAAGTCAAAACGCCGGTCGCCTGATTGATAATGAACATGGAAACGTTGTTTGAGCCGTTGTTCGCTGTATAGGCAAACTTACCGCCGGGATCAACTACGATGTCTCGCGGTTGCGTTCCTGCAGCAATCGTCCCATTTGCGGTTAGAACGCCCGTGGTCTGATTGATCGTGAACATTGAAATATCGTGAGATGCGAAGTTTGAAACGTACGCGAAGCGCGGAAACTTTGCTGCCGGGGTGGACACAGATGTAATGCTGCTCTGACCCCGCATATTGTAGAACAAAACGGCGCTGGCTGTCTCGCTGAGATTACCAATCGGGAACTTTGTGCAATTGGAGAACGCTGAGATTGCAAGAAACGCTGCGCATATCAGAGCAAGACTATCCGATTTCACGCGCATGGCTGATTTTCGGTTCAGAGACGCGGTTTAGCAAGCACCTTTCGACCGCTCGGGACCTTTAACTGGCAACAGGATGCGCGTAAGGATATAGGGATTACTACGTAGAACATACATTATAGGCCGGAGTCGCAGATGTATACAGATTCGCACAGATGGGAATGTAATTCCTGTTTGGATTTGCACAGTGTGCATCTGTGGTTAATTTCCTGATCAGTTATGGGGATAATGCCACCTGACGGTTGATTCAGGATAACTGATCTCTGCATCTTGGATCCCAGCGCCTGTCTTCGATTCCGGTTAGTTCTTTGTAATCTCCAGAATTAGAAAAACGCCAGGCGCAGTATCCAGCCTGAAACCAGATCTTAACAGGTGCCTGATGGAAATGCTCGATTTCTTCATCAGTGTGATGCCAGTGAGGTGGAAAGGTGGCAAAGAACAGATCGTTGATGATTCGTTTCAGCCTGAGTGCAAGCGATGAGTAAAAGTGTTTGAAGGAACCTCTAGTCGCAACCCCATCAAAGTCAGGATGCGAGTAAAAGTAGCGAATTCCATGCAATGCCTGATCGAGATTTAGAATGGTGTGTTTGAAGTATTCGACAAAGAAATCGAACATATGGTCTCGCATGGCCTTTGTTCTCTACGAGCAATGGAAAACCCCCTTATTGCGCGATCATTCCACCATCCACCACGAGCGTCTGCCCTGTCATATATGAGCTTGCGCTCGATGCGAGGAAGAGGGCAGGGCCAACGAGATCTTCCGGCTGGCCCAATCGCTTCAACGGAATCGTTGATGTAACTTTGTTCATCAATTCAGGTTTGCCTGTCATGCGTGAAGTCATGTCTGTGTCGATTAGCCCCGGACAGAGAGCGTTTACTCGAAAATCGTAGGAAGCCCATTCTATGGCCAGAGCTTTGGTTAACTGAATTACTCCGCCTTTTGAGGCGCAGTAGATTGAGGCCAGTGGCAGACCAACCAGTCCAAGAACGGAAGCGACGTTGATAATTGTTCCGCCATGCTTGCGATGGGTTTTGAAATATGCCTGGCAGGCGCGGAAAACGCCCTTAACGTTTGTATTGAGAATTTTTTCCATCTCATCTTCTTTGAAGAAAGAAGCCGGCGTGTCAGAGGATACCCCGGAGTTATTGATCAGGCAGTCGATCTTAGTATGCTTTTGAACGATTTCGTCGATCAGGGCAGGCATCGCCGCCGGGTCTGTAACATCAGCAACTCTGCCGTTCGCGCCAGCGGCGTTAATTCGCTCGGCCGATTCCTGCTTTGACCCCGTTCCATACACGATAGCCCCGCGATCCAGGAAACCCTGAGTCATTGCACGGCCGATCCCGCGCCCGGCGCCGGTGATTAGAATCACTTTATCTTTGAATGAAAATACATCTTGCATGGGTCGAAACTGGGCGAATCAAACGCAGTGTCTGCCATTTTTAGCTGCGACCGGATTTCGTTTTTTTCTTTCCAGCCCCGAAGACTGTGGACGATTGATATTGTTGGAGTCTGAAAAAACTAAAAGCCACAGGGGGAGAAAAATCTTCCTGGCCGTCATCCTGGCGTTCGTAGTTGGCTACAACATAGTCTTTTCCGCGCCCGTTTTTGAGGGCATTATCAAGGGCGTTCTTGTCAAATTCCTGGGTGGCCAGATTAGCCTCAAGGTTGAGCGTTCCAGTTTATTTCGCGGGTTTGAATTCAAGGACATTTCAATCAAAACCGCTGACTCGGTTTTCTTTCGGGCTGACCACCTGACGGTCTCTTACTTTCTCCCTTCGATTTTGATCGGCCACATTGGCGTGCGAGATTTGAGTCTTGTAAGGCCTGAAATTCATCTCAAGAAACGTAACGGCAAATGGAACTTCCAGGAAATCTTTGGGGCATCTGCATCGGAACCTGAGCCAGAGAAACCAACTGACTCCAGGCCTTTGGACAGGATTTTCACGTTCGTCTGGATCAAACTATATGCAAAGACTGTTATTCAAGACGCGCACTTTACCCTGGATATAGATGACGCCGGCGAGAAAGAATTCATGGATCTGGATCATCTAAGTATCCACCTGGCGTTTGTTACACGCACTCTCCAGGAGATTCCGCTCTCACTCGATGTAATTAATATCTTTGACACCCTCATCGTTGGGATTGCACCCAATCAGCCAGTATCGTTTCGCTATAAAGGAAGCGGAGATGTTGAGGGCAAGGTTTCCCTTCCGTTCTTTTTGTATCGCGAGGCCACCCGCGGTGCACCAGAGTTCACGAGTCGCTTCCATCTGCAAACAAACGATCTCGTTATGCGCGATCGGGGTCGTTCCCTTGTGCCACAGGCTCGTATCTACTACAACATGAGTTATGATGCACCAACTGATCGTTTGAGGTTACACAGGCTGTTAGTCGAAGCGAGTGGGGATCCATGGCTTGACTTGAGCGGGGGCATTGATCACATAACGTCTAAAATGCCCTCCGCCCAGGTTGAAGTCTTACAGTCGCGCATTGAGCTGGGTTCCATTGATCGAATACTTTTATTCCTGGGAACTAATGTGGATCTGCGAGGGTCCGCTTCGCTCTATCCCCTTAAAATCAACGGTCCTTTGAATCGACTGAACCTAACAACAAAGGTTGCAGGCCAGGGACTGTCGCTTAAGGCGGGAGGTATCAGACATCAAGTTTCGCTCTTCAGGCTTGATTTGGACGCAGTCCTTGATATTCATCGGTTCTTTCCTTTGCCTGAGAAAAAAGAGCGCGATCTAGCATTTGGTCTATTTGAAAAGCTGGTTGTTTCTGAATTGCTTGTAAACTATAATGAATCCACTCTGCGGGGAGATGCCCGCATCCTTCCCGGGGAGGGCGTGCTTGCGAATCTTGTTCTTTCCGGTTTTAGACTCACACCGTTTAGTGCGCCAGCATTCGATGGGGTTGCATCAGGGCAGGTGCATTTACAATCGCCGGAGAGTTTCAAAGACCTCAATGTTAAAACAGAGCTTCATATTTCGCAGGCTCGCTACCGCATGGGCGACAGTCGCTCCAATCCCCTTGAGCTGGGTCTGGTTGCGGAAGGCCTGGTTGGGTTGCATGAAGTAACTACAGTGGGTCTTCCGCGACTGCAATTTTCTGCATACAACCCGCAGGGCGTTAATGTGATTCAGCTGAAGACAGCGGGCGACATGACCCTTGCTGAAGCGCAGCGATTTGATTTTAAGCTCCAGGATTTGCGCGTCAATTACGCCGAGCTCCATGCCACGCTGCCAGGGAGTCTGAGATATACGCTTGCGCCATACCGTTCGTATCTCGATGGGGGAATATCGCTTAACGGTGCAGTTGGCTACACAGCTGCAGCAGCATCGTCCCTGAATACGGATCTGACCGTAGCAATGCCAGGAATTCATGTAAATGATCTCAGGATTGTTTCCGGCGTGGGATTGTCTAAAGAGCGAACCAGCCTGGATACGGTGAAAATTTCTGCGCTGAAAGGTGCTCTCCAAATCCTGGTAAAAGGTGTTTTGAATAACACTAAGACTGGCGTTGTTCCTGATTTGACCGCAACCCTGGATCTGGCGAGCAAGACGTTATTTGGCATTCATAAGAACCTGGCAATCCAGGGTGGCCTGCACATGGATTTCAAAATCCAGAAAGAAGCGGTTCGTGGCAACGTTGATGCAAAAGATCTAAGTCTTGAGATCTATACTGATTGCGATTCCGGATCTGCATGTAAAAAATTCCGCGTTGAGAAGATGAATCTTACGCTGCCGGTGTTTCATGATTTGAGCCTGCGGTCGCCTGCAGTTCTCACCGATTCACCCGTTGGACAAACCTTTGATGCGTCTGCGTTTCGTGGGCAGCCCAATTTGACGCTTCAGTTTATTGCATCCAGTCATAATCCGCGCGGTGAATTGCTCAAAGAAGGCTATTTCTACAGCGGAACCTTGATGCCGGGCCGGGATCCTGGTGTGGCCGCTTTGCTCGAATACAGAAAGAATGTCCTTTACTTTAAATGGCTTAAATACTCGCTCTTTCGTCCAAAAGCAAGAACCGGAAACGATCTGTGGGTGCCGGATGGAGATATTACAGGACGGGATGTCTTTTTCAATCTGGCCGATCTGGCGCCGCGTAACATGGAGTTTGGCGGAAAGCTCGAACTTCAGAACTTAGATCTTGAACCGTATCTGCCCGCATCGCGCAGCAATTACGATGGCGTCATCAGCGCAAGCCTTGCATTCAAAGGTCGCGATCTGGGCAATGCACTATATAATTCTGACGTAAGACTTTCTGTATACAGGCTGAGCCGTGAGTTCAGTGGATTTGCAACTCGTATCATTATGCCAAACCAGATCGCAGGATTTATCGTGAAGAGTGCGCTTGAGATTCCTTCTATTACGCTGGAGCTACAGAACGGTCTGGTCTACAGTACAATCGGAATTGCCCGTAAGGACATTCGTAGTTTTTCGAGTTTCTTGAGTTTCGCAATCAAACCTACGGGTGAAGAGATCCGCCAGGAACGCATCCCCCTCGCTCAGTTCCTTGAGCGGGCAAAATCGGAAGCTGAGGTAGGCGTAAAAGTAGAGGAGCCCAGGCCATGAAATCGTTCATATTCTTGTTCACGCTTCCGATCTTGCTGGTTGGTTGCACATTTTTACAGAAAACATTCAAAGATCCCGCGACTAACTTCTTGCGCCGAGGGTCCTGCCTATCGATCGATATTCCACCTATTACTCTGACACCCCAGCGGACTTCTGCGGAGCGTCAGCTAATTGGTGAGGATCGCGAGATTGAAAAAGATGGCTGGCTTCTTGCTTCTACGCGGAGTACCAGTCGCACGAATGAGACCGTTGCAATTCAAGATTCACGCCGAGTGTACAGAGAACAGGCCATTCTTGAATTTTATGCCGAGCCATTGCGCGAATATGCGCGCGCCGGTGTCCTGGGTGAAGTTGTAGATGAAGGAAAAGTTACGATTGTTCCTGAGATCTATGCGCCGCGCACAGGCAGGTTTCGTAGCCCTGATGAAGTGGAAGCCGCACGCAGAATGGGTGAAGAAATAAATAAATCCAGGTCGTATCTATTGCAATACTTCCTGAAAAAAGAAAAGGAAAAAGGCAGCGACGTTAGTTCTGCTGAGCGCGCGTTCAAAGCAGCATATCTAAAAGACGTACGGCCTGGTGAGTGGATTCTTGCAGGGGGCTGGACCAGACAGAAATGAAAAAACTGTCAGTCTTCACTCTTGCTCTAGCTGCAACCTTCTATTGTAAGGCGATCCCAACCGTGGACCCGCCAGAGTTTGATTACGCAAATCTGTCGCGGCTGGCTACGCTTACACCGGGAAAAAGTATTCCGCTTACCATCCAGCGCGGAGCAAACCTGCATCCTTCATCAACTCGCGATGGCATCCTATTTTTCCAGTCCAGCCGCGATGGATCGTCTGACATATGGCTGCGTGACCTAAAAACAACCGTTGCATTTCCAATTGTGCGGCATCCAGCTGATCAAGAAAAACCAACCGTGCCACTGGCCGGAAACAAGCTGGCCTATGTTTCAAACGATGTAGGCCCAAGCGGCAATCTTCGGATTGTTGCAATAAATCCAGGCGAGATTATCAAGGCCAGCCTGGCGGGCGTAAACCCTCCCAACCTCTGGGATGATTCGGTAAATTTATCTGAGGGTATCGCAGAACTGGCAACAAAGATGCCAGCAATCTGCCAGGGACATTTTGCAGAAACAGACCCGGTGTTTTCTCCGGACGGAACATATCTCTATTTCATTTCCGATCGCTGCGCGCGCGGTACATTCAACGTTTGGCGAGTCCGCCTCGAAGGGATCAAGGTCAAAGACGATTTACAAATTCTGACCCGCAACGGGGCCGCGCAACCCGCAGTATCGCTGGATCAATCAAAACTTGTCTACATTGGTTATACTTTCAAAGGCAATCAGCAGGAATCCAGACTCCTGGTTCTCGATCTCAGAACCATGCAGGAAGCAGAAGTTAAGCCACATGCAGGGATGGGTATGTTGCAGTATCCAGCCTTATCGCCTGACGGCACCGTTGTATACTACCAGAGCATTCGCGCGGATACCAATAGAAACGGACAACTCGACGCCCGCGATTTCTCCGGTGTCTATTCTGCACCGGTTGCCGGGACGGCACGCGAAGCCCGGTTGCTCGATGCAAGCGCTGCTCTGCACGGACTTGTGTTTTCGGTTTTTCTTGGCGGTTCCGTGCTCTATTCTGCTGAGTCGTATCAGAACATCAATGTATACTTTCTGAAACCAGAAGGAATTATCCCTCTTCAAAGCCATATAGATGAGCAGCTTGCATACGCATCAAAGTTCATTCGTGATCGCGGCAAGCAATTGCTGGCATTGGATGCGCTTGTCCGTTTTTTTGGAAACACGCCCGAATACCAGCTACTTGAGGGACGGGTATTGCAAGATCGCCTGACGGCAGCCGGTCAAGATGATAAGCCAGCAGTAGAACGGGAAATAGAAGAAGCAAAGAAGCGTAACGAATACGTGGATTTTCAGATTCGTCTGGCAGATCCACAACGTAAGAACAAAACAGAATTCATTCAGAAATTCCTGGATGATCTTGCCCGCAAATCTTCCCCTGAAAAAAGTCTGCTTCGTGCTGGCGCGCTCGAGGAATTGAGCATAGCCCTTGAGGCCGACGGTGAGCCGGAGGCTGCTCTTGAAACTCTAAGGACACTGAATACGGAGTTTCCAGACTATTTCCGTAGGCCACGAACTCGTTTCCGGGAGGCTGTTCTTGCGCTGGAAGGTAGCGGGGAAATTCCGGGCGTACTTCAGGAAGAATTGGCAAATAAGCCGTCTGCTGAACGCAGGGACCAGCTCCTTGCAGAGATAGTGGATTATTACGAGTACATTGAGGCAGAGGAAAGGTTGCCTGATCTTGAAGAACAACTGGCCCGGACTGATCTGTCTGATCTGGTTCGAGGAACTTTGCAGTATCTCAAAGCAAGCACGTTATTCGCTAATGGAAAGGATGTTGAAGCCCTTGCAATCATCAATTCGTTACAGGCAACCTTTCCACCTGACTCTGGAATGTATGTGCGCAATTTGCAGTTGCTTGCATTTATTCTGGAGCGTAAGCGAGACTACGAGGGCGCATACGATGCTCGTCTGCGTTACGGTGGCGCCTATCGTCCAGGTTCTGGCGTTAAGGTTGGCCTGGAAGAATACCGAGAAATCCTGGACCAATCTGATAAGTCAATTCAGCGCGCGCTAAAATCGGCGCGATCCGTTGCCCACGTGGTGGATGAGGCCGATGCAATTATTTCGCGAAACTTGCTGACGCGGACGTTGGAAGGAACTCCGGCTCAGCTAATCATCAATGCACGGCAGAAGCCTGTGTTTTTGAATGCGGCAGACCTTGAAGTTCTAGACGATTTTTGTCGCCCCGGTAGCCGGGCCGGTGGATTAATTGCAAGTCTGGGTAAGCCAGAGTATCTGGCGAGCTACGCTTCTTTTTGCCAGGCTAACAAGGCATATTTCGCCGGAGACAATAGCGACGGAATGCCGCTCGATGATGCTCGCAACGCCGCAGACCTTCTCTATGTCGTAGCGTATGCGAATGTAAATATTCTAAATATTCTATTCTACAACATGAAACGCGTGAACCTTTTCGAGAGTTTTCACGCAGAGCGCTCGGTTGAGTATCATCGCTTAAAGATCGATATTGCAATGGAGCGCAATCGCACCAGGATTGAAGGTGACAGACGCAAGTTTGCACTGCTCGACCCAAAGAATGTAATCAGCTTATTCTCGGAAGGCGATCCGTTCGATGCAACGGCGTTCAACGAGGTTGTACATGGTTATAAGTTCGCCGCAACTGAGGCACGTCGGGCGGGTGAGCTAAGCTTTGTGTACGGATATGCATACGCGCTGACGCAGAAGTCAGTGGAGCGTGAAGCATTCTATACTCGAATCCTTCAGGAAGGAGTGACGGTTGCAGAGGATCTGCGTCGTGAGAAAAAGCAGGATACTCTGCGCGACCTTAAGACGGCAGAATATCTTTTGCAGTATATCCTATACGTAGAGCCCGAAAATGCGGACGCATATCTGCTGCTTGGCTGGTTATATCAATACATCGACGATCGTCGTGCCCGCACGATTACGCGCCCGGAAGGATTTATTGAATCAGTTATCAATTTCGCCACGCGCACACCTGCAGCACGCTCAACAGACGGGCAATATTTCATCGATATCTATCGGGCATATTTCCCGGATCGTCTATATGAGTCCAACGTTGAGTTGTACAGACAGGCAATTCAACTTATTTCGGCGTCGCGTCCGCAAGAAATCGCCTTACCGGATTTGAATCTAAACCTTGCGAACAACTACTTCCAGTTACTGAATTTCAAAAAAGCAATCGAGCATTTCAATCGCTACGAAGATCTCCGGGGGGCAAATCCAACCGCAACGGATCGTACGCGCGAGGGATTGTTCTATTTTAATCGTGGAAGAGCCTATTACTATGAAGGTCAGACCAGTAGTTCATCGCGCGATCTAAGACGCGCAATGGATATGTATGTTCGGGTTCAGATTGATGATGCACAGAAATTGCTGGATGAAGCTCGTCTGAAGGTCTCAATGATTGCTGGATTGTACGCACTTTCCCTGGCCGAGTCGGGACGTTATGCGGAAGCGTCGCGGGCGTATGAGCTTGCGGATCAGACTATAGGCAAAATGACAGAAATAGATTCGCCTCTCCGGGCCGGGATACTGAACTTCCTTGCACTGGCGAGACAGAATCAAAGCAGGATTGAGGCTTCTGACAAAAACGCCCTGGCATCGGCAAACATCAGTCGTGAAATGGGGCTTAGTAGAAACGATGACCGCTATCAACCTCAATCAGTTGGAGGCAGGCTCCTGGGTTGTCTGCTTCCGTATGGCGAAGATTTTTCGGTAATCGGAGATGGAAGAAATCCCTTTGGCCTGGCACCGCTGCGGCAGTATGAGCTGTCGCTTGGAATTCGTCTGGAGAACCGGATTCTGGCAGGCGATCGCGGCGGAGCCCTGGAAGTTCTCGAGGAGCGTCGCGGCATATTCAAAGGCAAGGATGGTGATGTTAAGCTGGGTCGAATCGGACTTGTAACTGCGGATAATCAGACTGCCTATGAAGAATACAACTCCGGGCATTTCGAGAAATCGGAAACGTTATTCGCCGATGCGGCAGAGAATGCGCGTTCGCGAGGGTTTCTGGATCAAGCAAGACGAAATGTGATCAATCGCTACCATGCAACGTTCGCCCTGTTTGAGAACAAGCCCGAGCTTAATCCCGTCTCACGGGTTGCCGATGGTCTGGCCGATCTGGATGCTTTCAGATCAGTTTATCGCGATTCCGCCAGGGATGAGTACATCGCGCAAAAACAAACAGAGGATCCTGCATTTGCGTATGATCCGGCCGTTGACGATCCTATTCTACAATCACAACTTACGCGGCGTCTGCAAGACTTCGTAACTCTTGAAGCGAATTTATACTTCTATCGTGGTGATTTTCTGGACCGAACGGCAACCGATGAAGCCGGGCTTGAACGCTCGCGCGCAGATCTACAGAAAGCTTTGTCACTGTACGACAGCATCATTTCCGGTCAGGGCAGTGAACCCAACGGTCGCGGCTATTTTCGCGCCCGCTTGAATCGTACAGTGATTTTATCCAGGTTGGGCAAAACGGATCAGGTACTTTCAGTTCTGGGATTGCTCGTAGACGAACTTGATGAATTCTCCCTGATCCATGAAGAATGGTTTGCACGATATACATATGCCAAAACTGCCTTTGACCATTATCGCGAGCGTGGGGCTCCTGCTGATCTGGTACTTGCGCGCAACCAATTCCTGGCTGCGGTGGATTTGCTCAGACAGAATCCAACGGTAAGGCGTGAAATCGCAGAGGTAGGTGATTTCTATTCTACTGCAGCCGATTTTTTTGCAAGCCAGGGAAATCCAGCGCAGGCTCTCGAAATTCTGGAAGCAGGCTGGGCTGGTCAGCTTGAAGATCAATATCTTAAGTATCCCATAGCATTTCAAAATGAAACGTACCTGGATGCGTTTGAAAAATTCAGGAGCGCAAACGGAAACCTCAGGGCATTGCTTGAGCGCGAGCAGAATCAGCGCTTCTCGCGATCGGATTTCAAAGCAACTCGCGAAGAGCGGTTCCGTGCTGCAAAGACTCTGGAAGGAGTTCGCGAAAATCTCATCCACATGGTGCCACTTCACGAAGCCTTTGCAGGACGATATGTGACGATTCCTCGCCTGAAGCCCGGGCAATGGGCCATACGATTGTTCTATAGAAACGGCTATTTGAATGCCTTTGCATATACGCCTGATTTTAGATTTTTCCGCGAGCAAGGGAGTCCGGCTGAGGCCTTTGCGAAAGTAGTGCGTAAGCTCCCCGGCAGTTCGGTGAATGATATGTTCCTGATCACGGATGGTGCAATGTATGAAGTAGGGATCGAATCTATTCTTGCTTCAACTCGTCCCGAGCTTCCGGCACCTGTGTTCATAACAAGAATGGCTGATCGTCTGATTGGCTTCTCACAGATCGATCCGGAATTGAATCAATTTAACGCAACGGATGTTGGTGCGGATTTCAACACAGATGTTCTCAGGCCCGACGGAGATTTTGCGGATGATTTCTTTGCGGTTGAAAAATCACGCTTTGATGCCCGCGCATTCTTACGAAAGCCACGAAACGTTGCGTTTGCCGTTTCATCTGAGCCGCCGTCGAGTGCCCGGGCTTTCAAGGATATGATTGCGTATGAAAGCTTCCGCGCTGGCGCGACGAATGCTTTTATGGTACCGCTTGAAAAATCTAACGTTGCGCTTCCGTCCACAGGAGACTCACGCCTAACTTCCAGGGGATACCGTGTATTTGGTTCTTCAGGATATCGCCTAACGTCTATTCAAAATGCTGTGAAACTACGCCGGGCCGCGTCTCTAGCTGAAGCACGCAAGAAAGAGCAGCTTCGGGATTTCAGTGGGGCTGCGGAGGCCTTCAGACTTGCGTCTTCCCTGTCTGCGACTCTGGGTGATGAAGCGGGATACCTGGACGCCAGAATTCATTCTGCCGGAGTCCGGATGCTGGATAATGTGGCTGCCGGCGATGCGATGTTTAAAGCACTCCTGGAAAGAAAGATGCCTTCTGAGTCACGCGCCACTGTATATCAAGAGTACTTCCGTGGGCAATTCCGTCTGGGCAAATATGAAGAAGCAGAGGCCACAGCAAAATCGTGGGCCGCAGAATTGCCGGGGCGGGAAAGTGAAGTAAAGCGCCGCGTTCGATTGGTGACTTTCTTGAAAAACCTCGAAGGGGATCGCGCGGCTGACCATTTCAAGGGCACGCTATTTCAGGATGAATTCAAAGCGCTCAAGTCTGATCTGCAGGATCCGGAGATTGGGGAAAGTGTGGTGGTTCTTTTATTGCGTCGTGGGTTTTATGAAGAGGCTATGATGATTGCCTCTAATCAACCTCAAGCGCAAAAAGCAAGTTTGGTCCGACGCGTTCGTGCAATTCAGACAGTGGCCCTGGGTAGACCTCCGGAAGACTCACTTGATTTCTTTGGTACTGAATACGAACTTGAAATTCGTACACTAAACGGCTACCTTTCGCGGATGAAGCGTGGGGAAATTCTTTCTGCCCCGGAGATTCGCGAAGATCTGGATCCCCAGCGACTGCCTCCTATATTGAATTCATTCCTTGGATACCTATACCTTGAAGCGTCGGATTCAGACCCAGGCTATGTAACGGCCCGGTTGATTCGCGAGGCAATCGATTCTGAATCCAAACGCTCGCCGGAGCGCGCAGCAACCATGTCCCTTCTTGCGAGTCAACGTTATCTGCTATTCGGTGATCTTGGCGTAGCCACTCGCTTCTATTCCCTTGCGCGCGAGCTTGGTGAAAAGGCAATTCCTGACCCTGCACGCGAGCGGCAGCAGTCAGAAGTCGCGCTGCAGCTTTCATTCTTCCGCAGTTCTGTGACTTTCTCAGACGCAGCAGAAATTTCAAAGATGCTTCCGGAGAATTCACTCACGACCATACGCAAGGCATTTCCGGACTCGCTTAGCGCTGACTCAATCCAGAGTTTTCTTACGATTGGCTTTAAGGTAGTCAAAGCAGATGCTTCCGCAAGGCCGTATTTCGTTCTGGGGCTGGAGGCATTGAAAGCACGAGCCCTTGCTGAGAAGAACTACGCCGTTGCCATGGACGTTTCTGCGCTCGAAAGCGATGCACAGCACGGCCGGGGAGCAGTGCGGTATGTTGATGTCACGCAGCAGCTCGTTAAAGGACTGCCAAAGGGCCAGACGTTCGTTGGAATTGTTGATGCTGAAAACATAATTCACCGCATTCGCATTCTTGATGGCAAGGTTTCGCATGATCAGTGGGATCAATCGGTTCGCGAGTTGCGTTCGAGCATTGTTCGATCCGTTCATGCGCGCGACCGTGGTTCCGATCGGGAACTTGCCCGAACAGTCAGGGCAATGGTTAACACCAGGCTCAATCAAATTGGTTACATGTATTTACCGGCCAATCTGTTGATGGCTCCGCTTTTTGTTGAACCGGGCGACAGGATTTTTGTAGTTCCAGCGCTCCGGGATTTTGTGCGCCGAGCTGCAGTTACCATTAAGCAAGATTTTGCAGCAAATTTTGCTATATATGCTCCAGGTCGCCGTGTTTCTGAGTCAACTGAATCAAGTGACAAAGTGTGGGATGAACGTGTAGCAAGTATGGAAGACATTGCGGTTAGACCCAGGGCCACATCGCGTTCAAGCGTGGTGCATATTTTTGATCCCCGGTTGTTAGCGGAAAAATCTGATTCAAGCTGGTTCTCATCGGTTTCCAGGCGATCTCTACAACCGGAGGAAACACTGAAAAAGTACGGTCTTGACATGGTTGCAGTAGCACGCGCATCAACTGCACCAGGTGTGTTCTATTGTGATACCGGATCCGGTGAGTGGGCAGCAAAATTCATAAGATACTACTACGATTCAAACTCCGGTATTCCAACAATTGATCGACGTTACCTTGATGCACAGATTCGCCTCCGGCGTGCAGGAGAAGGTCCGCTAAATATCCGTTTGATTGCGCCCTCCATCCTGCTGGACGAATGAGCAACGTTATTCGCTAACCACATCAGGTTGACCGTCCAGTTTTTGCCAGAGCACTCGGTACAGGTCATTTCTACGGTTGGCTAGATTTCGAACGGATCCCGTGGTCCTCACCTGTTTTAGTAAATCCAGGTTTAGATCTACTACAAGTGTCGATTCAGTATTGGGCACTGCTTCGGCAGCAATAGCATCCTGTGCGAACAGAAAATCAGAAGGAGTGAATACTCCCGATTGAGCATACTGTATATCCATGTTCTCAACGTTGGGCAAATTTCCAACGTTGCCGGAGATTACAACATAGCATTCGTTCTCTACGGCCCTGGCCTGAGCACAATGGCGAACGCGCAAATATGCGTTCTTAGTGTCGGTTGAAAACGGAACAAAAAGAATTTCCATTCCTTGCTCGGCGAGCAATCGCGGCAATTCCGGAAATTCAACATCGTAACAAATCAAAATGCCTACCTTGCCAATGTCAGTGTCAAGTACCTTTAGACGGTTACCACCCTGCACGCCCCAATAATTGAATTCGTCCGGGGTAATATGTAGCTTATATTGTCCATCAAAACTCCCATCACGACGCAGTAAATAGCTGACGTTGTAGAGATTCTGATCTTTGTACTCTGGCATACTTCCGCTTACAATATTAACGTTATACGACACTGCCATTTGTAGCATCTCGTTTCTGATTTGCTCCGTAAACGTAGAGAGCTGGCGCATTGCATCTCCTGGCATTAGCTTGTTGAAAGGGGCCATCAAAGCTGCATTGAAGAATTCTGGAAAAACCACAAAATCGGCCTTGTAGCCGCTCACCGCATCCACAAAGAATTCAACGTTCTGCAAAAGTTCGTGCAGTGATTCTACTTTACGCATTTGCCATTGTACTACACCAACCCGTACTACGGATTTCTTTTCTGCAAATAGTGGAACCTTCTCCGGTTCAGCGTAGTCGATGTTGATCCATTCAAGCAACGTGGCCATGGAGTTGTAGCCGCCTTTGTTTTCAGGCCAGTAGTTCTCCATAACCTTCCGTACGTGGAAGTCGTTTGAGAGCTGGAAGCTCAGTACAGGATCGTATAGTTCTTTCTTCTTTACAAGTTCAATGTAGGCCGTAGGGCTCATCTTTTGGATATATTGCTTATACCCAGGAAGCCAGCCGCCTGCAATGATACGTCTGAGGTTCAATCTTCGCGCAAGTTCCTTGCGCGCGTCGTATAGCCGCCGCCCAAGGCGGAGTCCTTGATATTGCGGATGAACAAATACATCCACAGCGTACAGGGTGCGTCCCTTTGGGTCGTGAGTTGTTAGCGTTCCGTTTCCGGTGATCTGGTTGTAGTTGTGTGAATCTCCGTAGGCGGAATAATCGACGATTACAGAGAGCGCAACTGCAACTGCCTTGCCTTTGTTCTCAACGCAAATTTGTCCTTCCGGGAAACGTCTGAGTTGTTCTTCGAATTCCTCGCGAGTCCAGGTCCCACCAAAATCTGAATACACAAGATTCATGATTTCTCGTACGTCGTCAAAGTCGCTCAACTGTAGTCCGCGCAGTTTGAGCTTATGCCTGGGGCTCCGTTTTTTCTCAGCCGGCTTCTTGATCTCTTCCACAAATCTTTGTGATTCGGTTGCGATCTCCATCAAGCGAAAAATACCCTAGAACTGAATGGCAAGAACTGATAAATCATCTGTTCTGCGGGCACCGCCGCGGAAAGCCTCAAGATCGCGAAGGATTGCTTCGTTGGTGGTAATTGCGTTGGTCGAGGGTCCAAAGCGTAGCATGGTCTTGATTCGGTCTGCACCGTATTCTTGCCGTGCCGAATTCCTGGCTTCAGTCAAACCATCTGAACAAGCAAACAATAGATCTCCGGGATGAATGCGAAAATGCCCCGCCTGAATCTCAAGATTCTCGTGAATTCCAAGAAATGGAACTGCAATGCTATTCTGAATGTGTGCGCATAGTCTATGGATACTCCTATTGCGTTTCAGCCACAGAAATCCATGTCCGTAATCCAGGACCGTTAGAACTGATTTCTGTTTATCTATGATAAGCGCGACGCCCGTTGCGTACATTTCCTCGCAGGTAAGATGAAACAGCAGTTGATTGAGCGAATGCATCATTAACAAAATACCCGGCAGGTCTATTCCTTCTTGATCCAGCTTGTAAACCAGTGTTTTCAGAATTGATGCAAGGGAGTTTACCATAGTTGATGCTTTGAGGCCTTTTCCGCAAACATCAAAGAGTAAAGCGAGGGAGTAACGTTCGTTTAACTCAATTACATCCACGTAGTCTCCACCCGGGGCTAGTAGAGGTTGAAGGATTTGGTGGTGGTTGAGGGTAAGTTCAACGCCCCGATTCATGGGCGTCATGAGTTTCTTCTGCGTAAGGTCGCAGGATTGAAAATCCATTTTAAGAAAATGATTCAGGCCTTCGAGAACGCGCTGGACGGTTGAGGTGCCCAGAAGCCTGGATTCATGAGTAATCACAAATGGATCAAAGCGGACACTTTCCTCGCGATTCATCAGTAGCTCAGATGCTTCAGATAAATTCATTCTTGAATCAAGCACGGTGACGCGCGGATCCATCATGCTTGAAGCGGTAACGTCGCTGCGGAGTAAGAGTTCTCTGGAAAATCGAGTTTCACTTAATTGAGCAAAGAACATCTGCTTGCGCAGATATCCGCTGATCTTGCTGCCGCTCATCACCGGAATAAAATCCAGATCAGTATAGCTCTTGTAAAGATCGTGAATTTCAGTTACTACGGTTTCCTCGTGAATATTTTCAATGCGACCGCTCGTAATTCTTGCCAGGTTCTGATCGATTATGCAGATCTTTCCCAGCTCAAACGCGGAAAAGATTGGGCGCTCTGATTTGCGGCGATCGAGCGAAGGATCGGATTTCTGTAATACGTGCATAGCATCAGTTAAGCTGAATTGCGTTACCGGCAGGTTACGATCAGGTTAAAATGCTTTCATAGCAGCCCGCTCAGTGACCTTCTTTTGGTGACAAATCCAGGATCACTCCGTCTGCGCCGGATGGCTGTAGCGTATGTAGATGCCAGGCAAGAGTTGGGGCCAGATCCAGAATAGAAACGCGTTCTTTGTGAATCGCAGGATGGATTCCAGGCCCGCTGATCAGTAGAGGTACGGTGGTGTCGTAATTGTAGGCTGTTCCATGGGTTGCGCCCAGAGTATACTCAGAGGGAGTCCAGAATGATTCTGCAAGGTATATCACATCAGCGCTTACAATTGGATGATAACTGCGAAGGATCCTGTCCCCGATATTGTTTCGAGGTACTTGATTATTTAGAATCTGGCCGCGCGTGTAGACGGTATAGATTCCGGGAATCTTTTCAATTGCGTGTTTTACGATTTGAGCTGCACGCTCTTCTTGAATGTTCCTACGTTCGAGCAGTTCACGATTTAGATAGATTGTTTCTTCAACGCAGCCATTTGTCAGGCTCTTGCTTTCGCCCGGACCTGATTTTCCGTAGATCCACTCGCCGGGGCCAAGTTGCTTTGTAAGTGCAGCGCGCGCCGTATCACAGATGGCTTCAGTATTGTAGATTCCTGCTGGCATTCCCATCTCCCG